>JBBKXP010000281.1:0-5273 GCA_037969545.1 Paracoccaceae bacterium
GCTCAATTGAAAGCGCGGCTGCCGGGGCGCGAAGCGCATCCCAAACCGCCCCCAAAGACACCCTCGTCTGGTAGACTCTTGCACCGCCGCGTGGCTGGTTTTTACTCCGCCGTTGACAGATTATCCAGTGTCCGCTCCGAGCCCCTTCTATACCTTCGCGCCAGGCGCAGCATCTGACGCGAAGGGCGGAGAGCAGACCTTCGCCGCGTCGGGCTCAAAGGTCGACCATGCGGACCGTCCTTCCGTTGGCACCACGGGCCCAAATGTCCGGTCCGGGCGCATAGCGACAAAAGCCATCTGAAGGAAGAGCGGGATTCGATTGTCCGTTGCGTTTGGCAGTTGAAAAGCAACTGGCCGCAATGCCGCCGATAGGTACCGAGACAGAAGTTCTTGAGTTCTGTACTTGCCGGGTCACGTTTTCCTATCGATTGAAAAATTGCCCCGTTGCGATCGCTCCAAGGTTTTCAAAGCTCAGATTGCACGCGTTTTCTGCCACAATTTAGCAAAAATTGTTCGATACATGTAGCATTGATTCGAGTGGTTCGAATTTGCGCCGGCATAATTCTCCGGTACTTACTAGGAACTAAAATGCGGTTTGGCAGACTTCTGATGGGCGCCTTGCTCATCCTCGTGGCATCCTGGATCGTGGTTGGCGAACAAATCTCGGGCGTGAGTTCGAACGCCGTCGTCAATGCGCGTTTGAGCACAGTGCGTACGCCAATATCCGGCACGCTTGAAATGCCGTGGCGACCCCTGGGCGCGCGTGTAACGCAAGGTGAAGTGCTGGTCACGGTAACTGATGCACTCGTAGACACAGTTCACCTACACGACCTCGAGTTGGAGCGGTCTCTGGCGGTTGCCGGGTCAGAACGCTACCGGCGTTTGATAGAGGACACGGCACGCGAGATCGCTGTAATGCAAGAACGTATCAATATTTACAAAACCCAGCGCGCAGCAGAAATTGAGGCGAAGCTTGGCCGCGCCAAAGAGCGGGTTGCTTTGCTGATGGCCGACCGGCCAAGCGTGGTGGTACTCAGGCCGGAAGGCTTGGATGAACATGCAAAAGTGTCTGGTATCGACGCCGACAGCATCGCGTTGTCATTCGCCCTTCAAGAAGTGGAAACGCTCGCGATCTCCCGCGAGGCCTTTCGGCAGGGCGTGAATCTCGGCGACGGATATGACGACACATCGGCGACCGGACAGAAGCTGATGGAGCAAAGTGCCGAGCGCGCTCGACTGGCAGCTGAGCTTGCTCTGTCGGACGACCGGATCACCGCGCTTGATGTTCGGATTGCGGCGGAACGACGTCGGGACAACTTGTTGGCAGGAAATGCAATGTCGGCTCCGACAAATGGTATCCTATGGGAGGTGCTTGCGGGTGATCGTGAAGTCGTACAACGCGGTCAGGAAATCCTGAAGATTATGAACTGCGATTCCGCACTCGTAACTCTGTCTGTCCCCGATGTCGTCTACGATCGGCTGCGCGTTGGACAAACTGCAAAATTCCGGCTGAATCAAACAAATACCATCTACGACGGAACGATCACCCGGATTGCTGGGTCTGGGGCAAAAACTATCTATGGAAACCTTGCGGTCGCGCCTTCGGCGAAGCATCTGGAACGCTTTGACGTCGCGTTGCTGGTTCCGGCGCTGCGTGAAAATACCGATCTGCGCTGTGCCGTCGGGCAGACCGGACGGGTGTTCTTTGAACATCGCCCGCTGGACTGGCTACGCAAGCTCATGAACTGATATGTTCGAGGTGTTTTTCCTCAGCGAGACCGGATCGAGCCTTGTCCGCGTCTTACTCATTATTGGCATCGCTCTCGTCCTGCCATTTGTGTTCCAGCGCTCGAACAGCTGGCATCGCGGCGGCATTTTCGCGGTCGCCGGTATCCTCGCTCTACGCTACATTTGGTGGCGGGCGACCGAGACGATTGCGCCGTTCGGGCTGACGCTCGATTGCGCGGCAAGTTGGTCTCTTCTGGCCCTCGAGGGGCTGTCGGTAATATCGTCCCTCAGTTCCTTCGTGATCCTCTCGCGAACTCGCAGCCGTGGCGGTGAGGCGACGGACAATCTGAACTGGTGGAAGCACGCACAGGCACCACGCGTTGCGGTCCTGATTGCAACATACAATGAAGAGCTTGAGGTTCTGGAACGCACCATTGTCGGCGCAAAAGCGCTGAACCATTCAGAAAAAGAAGTCATCATCCTCGATGACGGCCGACGCGACTGGCTGCGGGCCTACTGCGACCAGCAATGTGTGCGCTACATGGTGCGCCCGGATAACAAGGACTTCAAGGCTGGCAACATGAACCACGCGCTTGGGGTCCTCGCAAACGACCCGGTGCCGCCGGATTTCGTCGCAGTGCTCGATGCCGATTTTGTCCCGCACCGAGGCTTTCTGAGCCGGTCTTTGGCGCTGTTTCATGATCCGAAAGTCGGCCTGGTACAGACGCCTCAGCATTTCTTCAACGCCGATCCGGTTCAGCACAATCTGGGGCTGACGCGGTCATTTCCCGACGAACAGCGGCTGTTCTTTGACCACCTGCAACCGGCGCGGGACGCTTGGGGTATAGCGTTTTGTTGCGGCACCTCGTCGGTGGCGCGATGGTCGGCGATTGTCGATGTGGGCGGCTTTCCTACAGAGAGCATTACCGAAGACTTCATGATGACGCTGGTTCTTCGCGATGCCGGCTGGGCGACGGTCTATCTTGACGAACCGCTGACCGAAGGACTGGCGCCCGAGGGTTTGAAGGAATACGTCACGCAGCGCTCCCGCTGGTGCCTCGGCATGATGCAGATCGCGCGAAGCCGCGTCGGCCCCTTTGCCCGCAACAACCTACGGTTGCGCGACCGATGGAGCGTGATCGACGCGGGCTTGTACTGGTTCACCACATTCCCGTTTCGTTTGGCTGCGCTGATCTATCCGTTGCTCTACTGGTTCTTCAACATAACAGTGGTCGACGCGTCTGTGGCCGATGTCATTGGTTTCTTCGGCGTCTACTATGCTTGGGTCCTGCTTTCCATGAACTCGGTCGCGCGCGGCATGGTGGTGCCCGTCATCAACGATGTCAGTCAGATGCTTGGCGCAATCCTGATCTCACGTGCGGCGGTTGTTGGGCTTTTGCAACCTCACGGCCATCCCTTTAAAGTAACGGCGAAAGGTGGCGACCGAAGCCGAGTCGTGATCCAGTGGAAAATGCTGGCACCCTATCTTTTCTTGCTTGTCCTGACAGCGGTCGGCCTCTGCATCGGCATCTTCTCAGATCGTTTCGCTTTCAACGATGCGGGCGATGGAAAAAGGGTCGTTCTGTTTTGGACCGCTTATAATCTTGTCGTTCTGATCATCACCTTGATTGCTTTCGTGGAGCTGCCGCGACGAGAAAAACACATCGCGGACAAACCCGAACGCGGGATTTTCGTGACTGACAAAGGGCCAATGCGGGTCTGGATCGTCAGCGTGACGCTGGATACGCTGCGTATAAGGGGACAGCTCTACAATATCGGCACCGTCGGGACGATACGTTTGAGCGATGTTGGAGACGTCAGGGCCACGGTAATCAGTGAAACCACAGACGGCGCGCGCATTCGCCTTCAAACGACGCCTGAACAAAAAGAGGCGCTTATGTTGAGGTTCTATGCGGACGGATCGGCACCGGGGATCGGAGCAGTACGCGCCACGGCTTTAGTTCGTGATCTGGCTCGGCGGCTGTCGTTTAGTAGCTAAACGATACGCGAAATCGGTCGGTTCGAACGAAGCCTGACAAGGGCAGAAGACAACATCGCAAGTTCCGTCGTCTGTCGGCCATCGTAAGGATACTCCTTCGATCCGTGCGCGATCCTGTCAGCATTTTGCGCCAATTCGCTGAATGGGGCGATGAATACCTTTACATACAGAACTGACAGAGCCCCGATTGCAGCCAGAAGCGTGACAATCAGCCTGAGGCTTCCATTCTTCAAAAGACGCTCGGCGGCAGCGAACTCTATCGGATCAATACGACCGATGATCTTCAGCCCAGGCGTTGGAATGTCTGCCGAAAGATGCAGCGGCAGGACGGATGAGAAATAGGAAATTCCGTCTGGCCAAATCTCGATCTGCGATGTGCCAGTGCCCGCGGCAGCACTTCTCAGGCTTGGGATATCCTGGGTGCCCACATCAAAACCGTCTGATGATGCAATCACCGACCCTCCAGCGCCTGTGAGGAGGAGGTCGATTGCCAGCGCATTTGCACTGATCTTTAAGTAGTCGGTCAGTCTTGAAAACGGAATCACCGCAACAACGACACCACCGCGTGCCATAGGTCGCGCCATAACGAGCGCTTCCTCTGAACTGACAGGGGATGGCGCAATCCCCAAAAACGGTCCGTTGCGCGCTGCAGCAAGCCAGCCTTGCTCATTTCCGTTTGGCGCCGCCGGACTGAGATCTCGTATTGGTTCATCGCTGGCATCCATTATTCCGACCCAAGCAACCTGTCGGTCATTGCCAAACGCTGCGTCCAAAATCGAGCCCACTATTTCGGTGCTTTCGTCCGATTGTGATACCTTGGCAAGTCGTTCCCAATCTTCCTGCAACCCGCGAGAAAGGTCAGCCGCCGCGCCCTGCAAACGGGTGCGCACGGCCAGATCAAGCGCCGCCGCCTGATATGCAACACGAAGATTATTGGCAAATGAAAGCGTTCCGACCGCAGCAATAACCAACCCGATCAGAACAAAACTGTACGTAGCTGCGCGAAGTGAAATTGTTCGCGGCGCCGATTCAGTTGAATTTTGCATGGGACAAGTTCCAGTCAATGATTGTCGAGCAGCCAAGCTTAGAACGCCTTCAATCAAGTCGGCAACATCGAGATCCGGCGTTGCGTAGCGATCCTAGGTCGCAATTTCTAGGACCGGCCAGTCATAACGGGAGACAAACGATCGCATAAGCTTGCCCGATTTCTTTGAGCAAGTGACAGCACCGAAAGAAATTATCGCATCTTGTGTTCTGTCATCGAAGAACGGCTTAGGTTCGTCCTTGCGTGCGCAATGTCGGCTTCTTGCCCATCGTGACAGTTCGGACCTGGCGCAGCAATCAGAAAATCGGGCTCGAACCGGACCTTTGCTGCAAGAGCCACCAAGGTCGCCTTTGGGCCGTGTGCGACGGTGGCGTGGCCCGAGCGGTGTCAGACGGCACGCTGCGCTGCCGCAAGTCCGCTTAGAGCCGATTCCGTTGAAAAACTCCTGTTTCGGGCCTGGACGACGAACTTTTCCGCCACATAGGCCGATCAGTTAATTTT
>JBBKXP010000282.1:0-4018 GCA_037969545.1 Paracoccaceae bacterium
AAGCAGGTTTCATACAGGCACCCGCCTTACCGCACGACATCCGGTGCGCGAGCGAGCAGACATCCCCCCAGGTGGCGCGCGCGGTCGGATTAGCCCGGCAACGGGACGAGGGCGGCGGTTTGAGCAGTGGCAGCAGCTCAAACCGCCGTTTTCACATCTGACACATGGTTTTTCGGGGGACGGACGTGAAAGGGGCCGCGGGACAGTGGTGCCGAGTTTTACAGGCGAATACACCCAGCGGGTGGACGGCAAGGGACGCATGTCGATCCCGGCCGATTTTCGTCGCGTCCTCGAGTTGGGCGACCCGACCTGGTCGGACGGCAATGCACCCAAGCTCAAGGTGCTTTATGGTGACCACCTCGATCAGGTGCTGCACGTTTATACGATGACCGCATTTGACGACATCGCCCAGAGTATTCTGGCGCTGCCACGCGGATCGCAGGATCGTCGCCACCTGCAACGCCTGATCCTTGGTCAGTCACTGACCGGCGAAGTCGACAAGGATGGTCGCTGCGTCATCCCGATCAAGCAACGCGAAAAGATCGGTTTGACCGATGGCGACGTTTTTTTCAGCGGCGCCGGAGAGTACTTTGAAATCTGGAAATCCGAAACCTTTGTCCAGACCGAAGGCCGCGCGACCGATGACTGGTTGAAGAACAAACCGCAAGGCTATGATCCACTTGTTCTTTTGGATCAGTCGAAAGGGACATGAGGAATGGCAGCTGCCGCCGCAATGACCGACAACGCTCCCCATATCCCGGTATTGCTGCGCCCCCTTCTGGCGGCCTGTGCACCGATACTGGGAACCTGGCTCGATGGCACTTTCGGGGCCGGCGGCTATACCCGCGGCCTGTTGGCGGCGGGCGCTGACAAGGTCATCGCGGTCGACCGCGATCCTGCGGTTTTCGACATGGCAAAAGATTGGGCCGACGAATACGGCGATCGGATCGAGATGGTTCAGGGCACTTTTTCGCACCTCGACGACTATGGGTCCAGCCTGGACGGCGTCGTTCTGGACCTTGGCGTCAGCTCGATGCAGATCGACCAGCCCGAGCGGGGATTTTCTTTCATGAAGGACGGCCCGCTTGACATGCGAATGTCGCAAGAGGGCCTCAGTGCCGCCGATGTTGCCAACACCAGGACCGAGGGCGAACTGGCTGACATCATTTACCTTTATGGCGAAGAACGGGCGAGCCGCAGAATCGCACGGGCAATCGTCGCTGCCCGGCCCATTGAAACCACCCGCCAGTTGGCGCGTCTTGTCGAAGGTTGTCTGCCCCGCCCCAAACCGGGACAAAGTCACCCCGCCACCCGGACCTTTCAGGCGCTGCGGATCGCCGTAAACGACGAATACGGCGAACTGGCCGCCGGTTTGCAAGCTGCCGAACGGGCGCTTGCGCCAGGTGGCAAACTGGCGGTGGTAACCTTTCATTCGGTCGAGGACCGGATGGTCAAACGGTTCATGCAGGCCCGATCCGGGTCAAACGCAAACGCCAACCGCTATGCTCCGGATCTCGCCCGCATCGATCCGGCGTTTACCCAATCATCGCGCAAACCGATTGGCCCGGATGCCGAGGAACTCGCGCAAAATCCGCGCGCACGCTCGGCGCGGCTGCGGATCGCAACCCGCACTGCTGCGCCGGCCGCAGCCATAGCGACCGACGATCTGGATATGCCAACACTCAAGGGGGGCCGCTGAATGCGTGGGTTTGTCAATGTTCTGGCCGTTTTGGCCGTGATGGCGCTGGGTTTCTGGGCCTACCACGAAAACTACAAGACGCAGGAATCGCTGAAAGTTTCGCGGACGCTGAACCGCGATATCGGTGAAGCGCATGAACACCTCGGAATCCTGCGCGCCGAATGGGCCTATCAGAACCGACCCGACCGGCTCCGCGATCTGGCGGATCTGAATTTTGACCGGCTGGGTCTGCTGCCGTTGGCCCCGGAAGCCTTTGGCCGGGTCGATCAGGTCGCCTATCCGCCCGCGCCGTTTCTGCCGATCACCGATCCCATCGAAATTTCAAGCGACAATGCCACTGACGAGGAACCGCTATGATCCGTACCCCGCTGCGCCCGCTCGCCCGGATCCTGCGTGCCCGCGCCGAAGGGCGAAATCCTGACGCCATCGAAAAGGAAAACATCCGCCTGCGCCGCGAACAGACCCGCGACCGTGCCCGGCGGCGCGCTGAAGGTCGGCTGCTGGTGTTGGGTCTGATGTTTTTCGCTGCCTTTGCTCTGATCGGCGGTCGGATGGGCGTACTGGCCGGGTCGGTCCCCGAAGAACCGCGTGCCGAAACCGGCGGCAACCCCATTATCGGACAACGTTCTAACATCGTTGACAGAAACGGGCGGATTCTGGCCACCAACTTTGACACCCACAGCCTTTATGCGCAGCCGCCGCAGATGATCGACCCTGAAACAGCCGCCACCAAGCTGGTCGAGATTTTCCCCGAACTGGACCATGACCGCTTGCTGCGCGATTTCACCGGCGATCGCAAATTCTTGTGGATCCGCCGCCAGATCAGCCCTGAACAGATGCAGGCGGTGCACGATATCGGCGATCCTGGTCTGCTGTTCGGTCCGCGCGAAATGCGGCTTTACCCGAACGGCTCGTTGGCCGCCCATATTCTTGGCGGCGCGAGCTATGGACGCGAAGGCGTTGATTCGGCTGAAGTAATCGGAGTGGCCGGGGTCGAAAGGCAATTCGACACTTTTCTGCGCGACCCGGCCAATGAAGGTGCGCCACTACAACTTTCCATTGACCTGACCGTGCAGGCGGCGATGGAACAGGTGCTGTCCGGCGGCATGTCGATGATGAATGCCAAAGGCGCCGCTGCGGTCCTGATGGACGTTCACACCGGCGAGATTGTTGCAATGGCCAGCTTGCCGGATTTTGACCCCAACAACCGCCCGCAGGTGCTGACCAAGGGCGACCAGTCTGACAGTCCGTTGTTCAACCGGGCCGTCCAGGGCGTCTATGAACTCGGATCGACGTTCAAGATTTTTGCGGTGTCGCAAGCACTTGACCTGGGCCTTGTCAATTCGACCACGATGGTCGACACCCGCAGTCCGATGGCCTGGGGCCGCTTTCGGATCAGCGATTTTCACAACTACGGTGCCGAACTTTCAACGCTCGACGTGATCGTCAAATCTTCGAACGTCGGCACTGCTCACATCGCCCAGATGATCGGCGCCAACCGCCAGCAGGATTTCATGCGGGCGCTTGGATTTCTCGAACCGACATCGGTCGAACTGGCCGAAGCCCCCAGCGGACGCCCGTTATTCCCGCGTCAATGGTCGGAGATTTCGACGATGACGATCAGTTATGGCCACGGCCTCTCGTCGTCGCCGCTGCATCTCGCGTCGGCCTACGCGACCGTCGTCAACGGCGGCACCCGCGTCACCCCGACATTGTTGCGCCAGACTGCGTCGCAGCATGGTGACAGAGTGATCAGCGAACAGACCTCGGCCATCATCCGTGACATGCTGCGCCAGGTTGTCGTGCGCGGCACCGCGTCGTTTGGCGAGGTGCCGGGATACGAGGTTGGCGGCAAGACCGGCACCGCCGACAAGGCGCGCCCCACCGGCGGCTATTATGACGACAGGGTGATCGCCACCTTCGCGTCGATCTTTCCGGCCAGCGATCCGCGTTATGTACTGATCGTCACGCTGGATGAGCCGGCTGAGACCTCGACCGATACGCCGCGCCGCACGGCGGGCTGGACGGCCGTCCCGGTAGCCGCCGAGATGATCCGCAGGGTGGCGCCATTGCTGGGCATGCGCCCGCAGGTTGCCGGGCAGGTGAAAAACGCCGCGTTTGCCGTCGCAGACCCACTTCCTGAAAACTGAGAACCGGGTTATGCGGGCAGCGTATCGGCGCAAGGATCGCACGACGTGAGAAAACGATCCACACTGGCAGGTCTGGGATTGCGGGCCCAGCCCGGCAATTTGCGCCTCGCGACCGCCCTGGGCCCGCAATCCCAGACCTGCCAGTGTGGATCGTTTTCTCACGTCGTGC
>JBBKXP010000283.1:0-11219 GCA_037969545.1 Paracoccaceae bacterium
CACCCGGACCGCATCGCGTAGACCCTTCAGCGCGCGGGCCGCATCGTCCTTGGTTTCGGCCCGTACCAGCGCCTCGTAGGCCTCTAGCGGAAACTTGGAATCGATTGCGATCGGCCCCGGCGGGTTCGGCAAATGTATCAGGCAATCCGCCCGCCGCCCGTTGCTCAGCGTATGTTGAAACGTATAAGCATCCGGCGGCAGCGCCTTCGACACGATATCGTTCAGCTGGATTTCCCCGAACGCGCCACGGGTCTGTTTGTTGCTCAGGATATCCTGCAGCGACAACACATCGCCCGACAGCTTTTCAATATTGGTCTGGGCCCGGTCAATGGTCGCCAGCCGTTCCTGCAACTGGGTCAGGCTCTGCGTCGTCTTTTCCGATGATCCCGAAAGACTTTCCTTCATCCGTTCCTGCATATCCGACATCGACCGCGCCGCCTTGATCGCATTGTCTGCCAGCCGTTCGGCCACCTGCGCGTTCACCTCGGCCAGCCGCTGTTCCATCGTCCGCAAGGTGCGTTCCTGCGCCGTCGCCTGCGCGTCGCTCACGGTCTGGATATTGCCCGCCAATTGCGCCTGCCCCTGCCCCAGCACCTGCACATCCTGCCCCAGCCGGCCCATTTGGGCTGCCATGTAGTCGACCGTCACGCCGGACCGACCCATCCGGCGCACCGCAACGACCAGTAGGATCACCACCAGCAGCAGCACCGCAACCCCGGCGAGGGAGGCAATGACCGCCGGGTCAGACAGGTCGAACGTATAAGTTCCAATCGTGATCATTTGCGTCCGAACAGCCGTTCGATATCGGCCAGCTTGAGTTCGACATAGGTCGGCCGACCGTGGTTGCACTGCCCCGAATGCGGCGTCGCCTCCATCTCGCGCAGCAGCGCATTCATCTCGGGCGCGCCCATCCGGCGACCCGAACGGATCGACCCATGACAGGCGACGCGAGACAAGATCGCCTCGATCCGCGCCTGCACCGTGGCACTGGCATCCAGATCGGCCAGTTCGTCAAGGATATCGCGCAGCATGCTACCCGCGTTGACCTCGCCCAGTATCGCCGGGGTTTCACGCACCGCAATCGCGCCGCCGCCAAAGGCTTCGATGGTCAGCCCCAGCCGCGCCAGATCGTCGGCCAGATCGAGAAGCCGCGCCGCATCGCCCTCAGCCATTTCGACAATCTCGGGGATCAGCAGGGCCTGCGCCGCCACGCCGTTTTCGGCCATCTGCCGCTTCAGACGTTCATAGACCAACCGTTCGTGCGCTGCATGTTGATCGACAATGACGATCCCCGCATCAGTCTGGGCGATGATGTAATTCTCGTGCACCTGTGCGCGTGCCGCGCCCAATGGCAGCCCATCAGCCACCTCTTCTGCCGCCTCGAACCGGGCAGACGGTTCGGCAAACGCCGGGGTCTGCGCCTGATAGGCCATCGACAACACCCGCGCCCCCGGCCGGTCCATCTGATAGACCCGCGCTCCGCCCTCTGGCGTCATCGCGCCCAGGGTCGCCCCGGCCACCGTGGTCGAGGCGCGGTGTCCCGCCCCGGCAAGTGCCTGCCGCAATCCGCTGACGATCAGCCCCCGCACCACGGCCGGGTCACGAAACCGGACCTCGGACTTCGCCGGATGCACGTTGACGTCAACCAGTTGCGGGTCGCAGTCGACGAACAGGGCGGCGGCGGGGTGCCGGTCGCGTGACAGGAAATCCATGTAAGCCCCGCGCAACGCCCCGATCAGCAGCTTGTCACGCACCGGGCGGCCATTGACGAACAGATATTGGGTCACCGCAGACCCCCGCGAATAGGTTGGCAAGGCGGCGTATCCGGTCAGGTGGAGCCCGTCGCGCAGGGCGTCAATGGCCAGCGCATTCTCGGCAAAATCCCGACCCAGCACCGTCGCCAGACGGCCATGCAGGGCATCGAACATATCGCCCGATTCAGCATCGGCGCGAAACACTATCCGGTCGTCACCGCCAGATGTATCGCGCAAGGTGAACGTCACGAACGGTTCGGCCATCGCCAGCCGCTTGACAATATCAGTCACCGCCTGCGCCTCGGCCCGGTCGGTGCGCAGGAATTTCAGGCGGGCAGGGGTGGCAAAGAACAGGTCGCGCAATTCGACAACTGTGCCGCTACCCAATGCCGCCGGGCGAACCGGGTCGCTGGCGCCCCCGGCGATGCGGATCACTGCCGCATCCTGGCCCGGTATCCGGCTGGTGATGGTCAGGCGGCCCACCGCCCCCAGCGACGGCAGCGCCTCGCCCCGGAACCCGAAAGAATGGATATTCAGCAGGTCCGACCCGTCGATTTTCGACGTCGCATGGCGGGCAAGCGCCAGCGGCAGGTCGGCGGCGGCAATCCCGCAGCCATCGTCACTGACCCGGATCAGGGTCTTGCCACCATCGCCAATCACCACCTCGATCCGGGTCGCCCCCGCATCCAGCGCGTTTTCAACAAGTTCCTTGACCGCCGAAGCCGGGCGTTCAACCACTTCACCCGCCGCGATACGGTTGATCACCGCCTCGTCAAGCTGGCGGATGACCGGACGGGCCGGGCTTATGTGGGGTTCATTCGCGGTCATGCTACAAGGGATAGCATGGCCCAAGGCGATTCTGACAGGGGAAAGGCGACTTGAAATCGATCCGAATCTATGTAAGTATTCACTTACCATAGAGCGGGGGCAGTCATGAAGATTCTCGTTGTCGGCGGCACCGGATTCCTCGGCGGGGCAATGGCAGCGGCTGCCCGGCGCGCCGGACATGACGTGACCGTGCTGAGCCGCGGCAATCGGGCGACCGGCCTGCCGCAGATCACCGGCAACCGCGCCGCGCCCTTGCCGGACCTTTCGCACCACAGGTTCGATGCGGTGCTGGACAGTTGCGCGTTTACGCCTGAAGGGGTTGATCACCTGTTGACGGCCGTTGGTCCGGACATCCGGCATTACGTGATGATCTCCTCGATCTCGGCCTATCATGACCTGAGTGGGCCGAACCCAAACGAAACCACCCCGGCGCGGCCCGCGACACCCGACGAATTGGCCATCGGGCAGCGCTTTGCCAGCGATCTGGGCATCAATGCCAGCGCGCTTGGGGCCGCATACGGGCCGCTGAAACGTTCGGCCGAACTGACGGCAATCGCCCGGCTGGGCAGCCGTGCGATCCTGCTGCGGGTCGGTCTGCTGATCGGCGCGGGCGACTATACCGACCGCCTGACGTGGTGGGTTCGCCGGCTAGATCAGGGCGGGTTGATCCCCGTGCCGTTGCCGCACAACCGCCCTGTGCAAATGATCGGCGTGCGTGACGTTGCCGCCTTTGCACTGCGTCTGATTGCTGACAGCGGCGACGGAATCTACAATGTGACGGGCGATGCCTTGCACCTGTCAGACCTGCTGCACCTGATCAACCCAAAGGCCGCACTGCGTTGGATGCCGATGAAACGCTTTACCGACATCGGCCTGAAACCGTGGCGCGACCTGCCCCTGATCCTGCCCGACGACCTCTCTGTCGCCCACCTGATGGACGTCAGCACCACCCGCGCCGGCACCGCCGGACTGACCTGCGAGCCGCTCTCCGGAACACTGACCGACATCCTGGCATGGGACCGCACTCGCCGCGACACGGCCCTGGCCTGCGGCATCACGCCAGAGGCCGAGGCGCGATTGCTGGCCGGGAGCCCAATGACCTTCAGTTGAATCGCAACCCTATCGGTTTGAAGAAAGTCGTCCCGACTTAGTTGCTTTCCACCCCCACCGGCTGCCCCACAACGACGAAGTGCAGCCCTTCCGGGTCCAGCAATTCCGCTGCGACCCGGTTCACATCGGCCAGCGTGACCGCTTCGATGAACGCATTGCGATCCACCGCATAGGCGGGGGTCAGGCCGATCATCTGCATGCCCACCATGATCTCGGCAATCTCGCCATTGCCGTCAAAGCGCAGGGGATACTCGCCGGTGACATAGGTCTTGGCGGCGTCAAGTTCCTCTTGGGTCACGCCATTCGCGGCAAGATCGGCCCACTGGGCGCGGATCACGTCAATCGCCTCGGCCATCTTGTCATTGGCCGACGCGACCGACCCGACGATATATTCGGAATGATCCTTTGGCACCAGATAGGTGCCGACACCATAGGTCAGACCCCGCTTTTCGCGCACTTCCGACATCAGGCGGCTTTCCGGGCCGCGCCCGCCGATGATGGTGTTCAGGACATAGGCGGCAAAGAAATCCGGATCGTCCCGCTTGATCCCGCGTTGCGCGAAAATTGCCACCGACTGCGGCGTGTCGAAAGGAATGACCGTCGTGCCCCCGGCAAGGCCATAGGGCACGTCAGCAGGCAACGGCGGACCATTGGCGGGCAGGTCGCCCAGCAGGCTGTCGACCATCGCCGCCGCATCCGCCGGGCTGATGTCGCCGACGACACTGACAAAGGCCCGGCCCTTGTCCAGAACCGCCCGGTTAGCCGCCAGAATATCGTCGCGGGTCAGCGCGGTGACGCTGTCGATGGTGCCATCCAACGACGACCCGTAGGGATGATCGCCAAAAGCCGCCGCATCCAGTGCCGCCCCGGCAATCGTGTCGGGATCCTTGGCATCGCTGGCAATAATCGACAGAATTTGCCCACGCACCCGGTCGATCGCATCCTGATCGAACCGGGGCTCAAGCAAGGCCTGCCGCAAAAGTGCGACGGCAGCGTCGCGGTTTTCCGACAGGAACTTGGCCGACACGGCAAAGGAATCGTCGTACACATTGAAACTGTACGACGCGGCGAGGTTCTCCAGTGCGGTCTGAAACGCCCGGGCATCCATCTCGCCCGAGCCTTCTTCGATGGTCGCGGTCATCAGATTGATCGCACCGCGCTTGCCGGGGGCATCAAGGTTTGCACCGCCGTCAATGAAGACATCAAGCGCGACAAACGGAATCGCGTGTTCCTCGACCAGCCACAGGTCGATCCCGCCCGGCGTCGTGATCTCTTGAATGGCGACCTCGGCGCGGACGCCGGTAGCGGCAAGGGTCAGCGCTAGCGCAACGATCAGGTGCCGCATCATCGGGCCTCCTCCTGACTGGAAACGACCCAGCCGGTGACAGACTGCGGCAGTCGCAGAACTCTTGCGGCGACGTCCTTGATATCTTCGGCGGTCACGGTCTGCAGGATTTCGGGCCAGTCCTGCACGTCCTGCACGGTCAACCCTTCGGTCAGGGCAGCACCATAGCGCTGCGCCAGACCCTGCACATTGTCCTTGGCATAAATCTCGGATGCCCGCAGCTGGGTGCGGATCCGTTCCATCTGTTCGGGGTCGATATCGGCCTCGATGAACCTGGCGACGGCGGCATCCATCGCCGTCTCGGCCTCGGACAGGCTCACCCCGGGCGACGGCGCAACCGTCAGGCTGAAGGTCGTGTCATCCAGCGCATTGGGATCATAACCCGCACCGGTGAAAACCGCCATCTGGGTGTCGAACTGCAATGCCACACCCAAAACCGATGTAAACGGCGACCCGCCCAACAATTCCGACAGGTAAACCAATGCCGCTGCATCCTTTTGCGCCCCCGGATCGCGTTCCGGCGCAAGATACGTCCGCACCAGATAGGATTGCGACACGCGCGGATCGACATATGTCAGGCGGCGCGCGGCAGTCTGCGGCGGTTCCGACGATCGTTCGCGCGCCGGCAGTGCAGGATTTGCCGGAATGACACCGTAATACTGATCGGCCAGCGCCTTGACGGCGGCGGGTTCGACATCGCCCGCGACGACCAGCACCGCGTTGTTGGGCGAATAGTAAAGGTCATACCAGCCGCGCGCATCGTCAAGACTCAAGCTCTCCATCTCGTGCTTCCAGCCGATGATAGGCACGCCGTAGCGATGGTTGAGGTACTGCGCCGCGCTCATCTGTTCGCGGGCCAGCGCGCCGGGGCTGTTTTCGGTGCGCTGGTTGCGCTCTTCCAGAATGACCTGACGTTCGGTGACGATATCATCCTCGGTCAGTTTCAAATGCTTCATCCGGTCCGCTTCCATCTGCATCATCAGGCCCAGACGGTCGGCGGCAACCCGTTGAAAATAGGCGGTATAATCATAGCTGGTAAAGGCGTTATCGCTGCCGCCATTGGCCGCCACCGTGTCCGACAACTGGCCGGAGGCCATGCTGTCGGTCGCCTTGAACATCAGGTGTTCCAGAAAATGGGCAACGCCGGAACTGCCCACAGGTTCGTCCGCCGATCCGATCTTGTACCAGACCATATGGACGACGACAGGGGCCCGGTGGTCTTCGATCACCACAACCTGCATGCCATTATCAAGGGTGTAGGTCGTCACCTCGTCGGCCAACGCGGCAAGTGGCAATACGAGTAGGGCCAGAAGGCCGGCAAGGCGATACATGGGCAACCTTTCGGGGCTATACCGGGCGCAACCTATTCCAAATTCGGCCGCCCGCAAGCGGCGCAAACGCGGTTGTGAAAAGCCGTCAGTTGCCCGGTGGGGCCGAAGGAACCTGCACGCCAAGATTGCGGAACCGGATCAGTTCGGCATAGGCATTCAGCGCCTGACTGGCATAGGCACGGTAATAATTGCCGCCGCCAAACAGGCTGAAGCGGCCGCGATTGCGCCGAAACTGCGCATCTTCGGCGGCCACGGTGCCGCGTATGCCGGGCGCAACGCCATATCTGCTGGCCACCGTGACCAGCGCCGCCTCGGACGCCGGTATCCCGCCTGCCGCAGTTTGCCGCCCACCCAGCGCGACAACGGCATCGCCGACCGGGTTCGGATCGGTCAGGTTGACGCCACCGGGTGTCGGCGCCGGCAAGACCGACAGGTTCTGCGGGATGTCCAGCGGGCGCGACGGCAGCACCGAAAACTCGTCTGGTCCGCCGGTCTTGGCGATGTTCGGGCGTAATCCGCCACCGCCGCACGACGCTATCATCAGCACCATCAAAGCGGCCAAAAATGTCCTGGTCATTGATCAGCCTCTGCCGTTTCCTGGCCCTGTTTAGCGCAAGGGGCGCTGCACGTCACGGGGTCTTGTTTCGGGGTGGAGTCCGGGGCCGTTTCGGCTGGCCCTTATTGCCGTCCTGTGCAAAAAGAACAAGGCCCACAGCCCCCGCAAACACCGCGATATCGGCGACGTTGAACGCATAAGGGTTGGTGATCCCGCAGCACGTGACGTTCAGGAAATCCGCGACCGCACCATAAAGCAACCGATCAACCACGTTGCCGATGGCCCCGCCGATCAGCAAACCGGCGGAAATGTAGACCCACCTGCCGCCGCCCGCCTTGCGCAGCCACCACAGAACAAAGCCGCAGATGCCCAGCGCCACGATGATGAGCACCCAGCGCATGTCGAACCCCGCCCCGAGGCCAAAATTGATGCCCCGGTTCCAGGCCATCTGAAACGTCAGAAACGACGGCAGCACCTCGATCCTTTGGCGCGTGAACAGATCTAGCCAGTGCACCACCAGCCATTTTGAAAGCTGGTCGATCAGAAAGACCCAGAAGGCTGCCCAGACTGTCAGTCGCAACGTGCCGCCCCTAATGCCGGAAATGCCGCATGCCGGTAAAAACCATCGCGATGCCTGCGGCATCGGCCGCCGCAATCACCTCGTCATCGCGCATCGACCCACCGGGCTGGATCACCGCCACCGCCCCGGCCTCGGCCGCCGTCCGCAACCCGTCGGCAAAGGGAAAGAACGCGTCAGAGGCGACAACAGACCCTTTGGTCAATGGCTTGTCAAACCCCAGAACCCCGGCCATGTCCTGCGATTTGCGGGCCGCGATACGCGTTGAATCGACCCGGCTCATCTGTCCTGCACCGATACCGACCGTCGCACCGTCCTTGACGTAAACGATGGCGTTGGATTTGACGTGCTTGGCGACAGTCCAGGCGAACAAAAGGTCGTCGAACTGTGCATCGGTCGGGGTCTTTTTGGTCACGACGCGCAGGTCGGACCGGTCGATATGGCCGTTATCCTTGTCCTGTACCAGAAACCCGCCCGATACCTGCCTGAACGCCAAACAATCGGCGATCGGGTCAGGCAATCCCCCGGTCACCAAAAGCCGCAGGTTCTTTCTGGCCGCAAAAATTGCCCGGGCCATGTCACTGGCGCCTGGCGCGATCACCACTTCGGTAAAGATATTGGCGATCTCGGCCGCCGTCGCTTCGTCCAGCGGCGTATTCAATGCCACGATTCCGCCGAACGCGCTTGTGCGGTCGCAGTCATGCGCGGCACGGTAGGCCTCGATCAAGGTCGTCCCCATCGCCACGCCGCAAGGGTTGGCATGTTTGATGATCGCACAGACAGGGCCGTCTCTGGGGTCAAATTCGGCCACCAGTTCAAACGCGGCATCGGTATCGTTGATGTTGTTGTACGACAGTTCCTTGCCCTGAAGCTGGGTGGCCGTCGCGACACCGGGGCGGCCCGATCCATCGGTGTAGAACGCCCCTGACTGATGCGGGTTTTCGCCGTAACGAAGGGTCTGTGCCAGCGTCCCGGCAAAGACGCGGTGATGCGGAGCCGCAACACCGATCGCCCCGGCCATCCACGTCGAAACCGCAGCATCATAGGCGGCGGTGCGGGCATAGGCGGCCTGCGCCAGCCCCTGCCGGAACGCCAACCGGGTCTGCCCCTCATGCGCATCCAGTTCGGCCAGCAGCGCCGCATAAGCCGCCACGTCGACGATAACCGACACGAACGCATGGTTCTTGGCTGCTGCCCGGATCATCGCCGGGCCGCCAATATCGATATTCTCGATGCAGGTGTCGTAGTCGGCGCCATCGGCCACTGTCGCCTCGAACGGATAGAGGTTGACCACCAGCAGGTCGATCGGCGCAATCCCGTGCGCCTGCATCGCCGCCAGATGGTCGGGGTTGTCGCGCAAGGCCAACAAACCGCCATGCACCCCCGGATGCAGGGTCTTGACCCGGCCATCCATCATTTCGGGAAACCCGGTCACGTCGGCGACATCGCGCACCGCCAGCCCGGCCTGCCGCAACGTCGATGCCGACCCGCCGGTTGACAGCAGGTCGATCCCCCGCGCCGCCAAAGCCCGGCCAAGATCGACAAGCCCATTCTTGTCGGACACCGACAACAGGGCGCGGCGGATGGGGTGCAGGTCGGTCATAAACGCCTCGTCGGTTCAATCGTCGTCCGTCGCATCGGGATCGTCCTGCACCAGATCGCGCAGCGCATTCGACGTCTCCTGCGCCTTGGCCAGCGACCAGCGGACGCGCGTCGCATAGGCCATCGCGCGGCCGGATAAAACCACCTGTTGCGCAGCACGCGGCTTTAATCGCCCGTTTTCCAGATAAACCGAAGGTTCCAGCGTCATTTCAGCCGCCCCGTCATGGCGAAACACCCAGATCTCGCCCGATTTCAGGGCCAGCGATACAGCCGCACCCCCCAGATCAAGCGTCGACTCGACCTCGGGATGCAAATGGAACCGGATGGCAAAGGGGATGCCGTCCAGTTGCTCGCGATCCATCGCCCGGTCAAACCGCGCCTTGTCGCCATCGCTCAGCGTGGTCAGCAAATCCTCACCGGCCAGCGCCCTGCCGTCGAACATCAAATCAAGGGTGCGGGCATGGCTTAAGCCGTGGGTCCGTTGATAGCCGTTGTGTGCGATTTCAAGGCGACTGCCATCGTCAAGCATGGTAAATTCTGCCGGCACGCGATCGGGAACATCTTCCAATAGTTCCTGTTCGATCCCGACCAGCCGGCCCGGTTCCGCAAGCCGGGATGACGAATAGTCAAGCAACGACAACGTCGCATGACTGGGCGTCGCCCGCCCGGCTCGCCGCCAGTCCTCGCCAAAGCTGCGCCCCGACCCGCAATTGACGATGACGGGACGCCGCCCGGACGTCAGTTCAAATGCGTTCGTCGACGCATGTGCATCGGCCGACGCGGCCCCGCGTGGCGGTGGGCTGGCATCGACGATGACTGTGGTTCGCCCGGCGCTGAGACGGGCAAAGCCCATGTGCAGTCCCGATTTGCGCTGACCACGGATGCCGGCCGCGGCAAGGGCATTGTCCAACCGCCCCTCAAGACCGCGCCCGCCGCCATGAAACCGCGCCAGACTGCCATCGGCATGCCGCAGTGCCCGCAGGGTCGGGGCGATCCTGCTGATCGCCGCCATCTGCGCGGCGGGCACTTGGCGCCCGCTTTCGCCCAAGGCCTGTGCCGCCCAGGTCAGCAGGGTGAACACCTCGAGCAGTTCTTCGGGGTTGCGGGTCGGGATGCCGCCTGCGTCATCAATCTGGCTGACGCAATCCAGCGCCAGCGCACGCACCGCAGTGTCGACGTGCTTTTCCATCCCTTCGAGGGTCAGCCCGGCATAAATCAACCCGGTCAGGGCCTCGAACCGGGGCAGACCGGGGCCCGCGGTCCTCCAGCGGCGCGACAAGAAAAGAGTTTGCGCCGCAAGCGAGCGAAAAAACAGCTCCGACGCTGCCTTTTCGGTGCCTCGCAACAGAAAGAACCCATGGTTGATCCAGCGGATCAGGCGGCGCCCTGTCAGGTTCGGCGTCCATCCCGGCCCGGTGCCATGCCCATAGCGCAGCACCCAGTCCGAAATCCAGTCCTGCGCCCGCGTCCGCGCCTCGCTGTCGCCCACCGCTGCCAGATCGTCCAGCCACCCGCAACCATGCAGCTGGGCAATGATATGTGGTGTATCCAGTGGCGCGATATCCCAGATCGAATCGGCCGGGGCCTCGATCAGATGCCCGGAAAACAGGAAATTACCGGCGATTAGCTGCCGCCCGCGGGCATAATGACCAATCGAGCGCGGTTCGGGCTGCGATACGAATCCGGTCGGCAGCCGGGCACGCGACGCGCGACGCGCGTGCAGTCGATGCATCAATTGGGTGCCACGGGCACGCCATGTCCGCAAGATTGTCAAATCTCTGCTGCCTCTCGCGCCGTTCAGCGCGTCTTGTTGTTGCCGCGATAATAAGTGCGAATGTCGCTCAAGTCACGCGGGCTTTCGCAACAGCGCCATATAGAACCCGTCGATCCCGCCCAGATCGGCCCAGTGGTCAGGCCGCAGTCGCAGGCCTCCCTCATCGCTCGCCCAGGCCGGTGCGACCCCGGGTATCGCCAGCGCTGCGCGGTCAGTCGTCAGTCCGGGGTGGCGGCCAAGGGCCGCGTCTACCTGCACCTCACCCTCGTCGGGCAGCAGCGAACACGTACAGAACATCAGCCGCCCGCCGGGCCGCAGCAGGCTCAGCGCATGGTCGATCAT
>JBBKXP010000284.1:0-5353 GCA_037969545.1 Paracoccaceae bacterium
GTAGATTTCACCGGCGGGTCCGGGCTGGTCGCCGGGGCGCAGCAGGCAAAGGGCGTCGCGCAAGCCCGCCGCATCGTCGCGACGACCTGCGAAACCGGTGCAGGCGACGGCGGCCCGCAACGCCAACCGGTCGCGCAACAGGGCGTCGGGCAGGCCCTCGCGCCCTAGCAGGGCATGCAGCGCGGTCAGCGCCGCCCCCGACAAAAACGCCACATCTTCAAGGGTTTCGACCCGCGCCGAGATGACCCAACCCGGCATCCGGGGGAGTCTGTCGAGGCCAGAGTCAGGATGAGGGGGCGCGTGTTTCACGCCCAGAGCCTACTTCATGACGGCGCTTATATCCAGAAAATACCGCGCTAAGCGCCCCGCCTTGCACGATCGCGGCATGTCCAATAATCTTGCATTATCGGACGTAGAGAAGTAGGCTCAGCGGCATGGCAGAAAACCTCCAGAAATCGCGCCCGGAAGCGTCGGACGGCCCTTCCGTCCATGAGAACGACGAGCGTGCGGCATCTGGCGGCGGAACCCTCCCCTCCCTTGGTTCTTTGACGCACCGCGCCTCACACGCCGTCGATCAGGATATCCAACGCCCGCTTCAGCGCATCGCGATGATCCGCCAGGGTTCCAATGGGCGTGTGCAATTCTGCACCCGGAACGGCCGCAAGTTCCTGAACCCGAACAATCCAGGCCTTGCCGTCAATGACGACGGAAGGCGTCAGGCCCGGAAAGGCCGCATAACGGCCCTCGTCGCGCAAAGGTGCGACGATGCGGGACGCCGCGATGCCGATCAGATCCGTCTGCAGATCCACGACAAGCTGCCCGCCGCGCAGGCGAAAAAGGTCAAACTGCGCCATGCCGACCGCCGCCTAGAAGCTTCTGAATTGCGCGAGTGGCAATCCATCGCGGGCAACTTCCTCGGCGTAACGCGCAATCGCTGCCTGATTCTCGACGCGCCACAGACGGTTGCGCTCGACCTTGGCGGCTTCGACAATCGCGGCTTCGGCCAGCCGCGACATATTCAAACCAAGCCTGCGCGCGGTGTCCGCGACTTCCGCATCCAGCGTCAGATTGACCTTGATCCGTCCCACGATGATCTCCCGGAGTATACGTATGGTTGGGGAGTATAACTTGCCCCCCATTCCGGCACAAGACGCGCCAGAGGAGATCGCCCTGCCCTCTCATGTCGCCGGTTCCGCCACGCTCGACCGGCTGGTCGACACGGCACGCGACTACGCGCGACAGGCGACGGCCGACAACACCAACGCTGCCTACAAGGCCGATTGGGCGCATTTTGCCCGCTGGTGCCGCAAGCGCGGTGCGGACCCCCTGCCCCCGTCCCCCGAACTGATCGGCCTCTACATCGCCCATTGCGCCGCACCGGATGACAATGCCACTTCCCAGTCGGTGCCCCGACCCCTGTCGGTTGCCACCATCGAACGCCGCCTGTCGGGCCTTGCCTGGCACTACCGGCAGCGCGGCTTTGCGCTGGATCGCAAGAACCGACACATCGCGACCGTGCTTGCCGGGATCCGCCGCAAACATGCGCGCCCGCCTGTACAGAAAGAGGCCGTGTTGGCCGACGACCTGCTGGACATGCTCGACACGCTGGATTTTGAGCTGCGGGGCCTGCGCGACCGGGCGATGCTGCTGGTGGGCTATGCCGGCGGATTGCGGCGCTCCGAGATCGTCAGCCTCGATCGCGGGAAGGACGACACCCCGGACTCCGGCGGTTGGGTCGAGATTCTGGCGGCCGGTGCCCTGCTCACCCTCAAGGGCAAGACCGGTTGGCGCGAGGTCGAGATCGGCCGGGGCAGCAGCGACGAGACCTGCCCGGTACATGCGCTGGAACAATGGCTGCATTTTGCCAGGATCGACTTTGGCCCGCTGTTCACCCGGATCGGGCGTGACCACAGATCCAGCGGCGCCCGGCTCAGCGACAAACACGTTGCCCGGCTGATCAAGGCTTGCGTGCGCGATGCCGGGATCCGCGCCGACCTCCCCGAAAAAGAGCGTGCTGCGCTTTATTCGGGTCACAGTCTGCGCGCCGGGCTCGCCAGTTCGGCGGAGGTCGACGAGCGCTACGTGCAGAAACACCTTGGCCACGCCAGCGCCGAAATGACCCGTCGTTACCAGAGGCGGCGCGACAGGTTCCGGGTCAATCTGACCAAGGCTGCCGGGCTCTGATCGCGGTCAGATCCCGGCAAACGGATCCGCGATCTGCACCCCGGTCGGTGCGAAATCGGCGACATTCCCGGTGACGATGACAGCATCGCGCGACAGCGCCGTCGCCGCGATCATCAGATCCGCCCCCGGATGGCCGATCCGCGCGCTCAGCCCGCCCCAGATCCGCGCCGCGTCGGCGTCAAAGGGCAGGATCCGGTCGGCAAAAAGGGTCATCGTCCGCTCGAGCCATTGCGCCAGGTCGCCGGCAAAGCCGGGGTTGCGCGGCGCCTCGAGGGCAATGCCACGCGCAATCTCGCCCAGTGTGACGACGCTGAGGAACAGATCAGCCTCGGGTTTGCCGGCCAGCCAGCGGGCGACCCGTGGCGCACGATCAGGCCGACGAACCGCGGAAATGACTTTGGTATCAAGGATGTAGATCAAAACGCCACATCGCGCGGGCGGGCATCGGCGCGGGGCAGATCGGGACCGGGAAAGGCCAGCAGATGTTCGGCAAAACCTTCGCGTTGCGCCACCGCCTGCGCTACCAGCCGGTGATACACCTCGGCCGACAGAACGACGACGGCAGGCTTGCCGCGCCGTGTCACCTCTTGCGGGTGCCCCGCGATGGCGGCATCGACGACCGCCGAAAATCGGTTCTTGGCATCCTGCAGGGTCCACATTGGCGGGGCTTTCGCTGGTGCAATCTGGCTAGACAGATAGCTAGATTGCGGGTGAACGTCAAGTCCGCCCCTGGGGCGAATCGGAAATTCACCATTCAGGCCTGATCAGAGACTGTTTTGGATCTGAACCCGGTCGGCAATACGCAAGCCCGATCTGCGGTCGAAACCCCGCGAGACGCAAGCCACCAAGCGATTCGCCCGCCTCTGCCCTTGTGTCCCGACCCCCCTGCCCTACGATATGTTGAGAAAATGCTTGCCGGAATCGGTAAAAGGTTGCAATCAGATACGCAGGCAGAAGTATAAAACGACAATTACCGTAACAACGGTAAGGACAAGGGCAGCATGGCACAAGCATTTCCCGCGCCGGGAACGGCACCGGCGGAACCGTCACAAACGACACAAACAAGGCCCGAAACGAGGCCAGAGACCCGAATCGACACACTGGTGGGCGACCATGCGCAGCGGCTGTCGGCGCGCCTGCAACAGCATCGCGCCCAGCTTTTCCCGCCCGACGCGCGCCGCGCCCTGCGCCGGTTCACCAGCGGCGAGGTCGCCGATCTGCTGGGGGTCAAGGACGCCTATCTGCGCAAGCTGAGCCTGGATGGTCGCGGCCCCAGCCCCGAGATTCGCACCGGCGGGCGGCGCTATTATTCGCCGAACGATATCCGCGATCTGCGGCAGATGCTGGAAAAGGGCGCCAAGGCCCCCGGCACCTACCTGCCCGGCCGCCGCCCCGGCGACAAGCTGCAGGTGATCACCGTGATCAACTTCAAAGGCGGCTCGGGCAAGACCACGACCGCCGCGCATCTGGCACAGAAACTGGCGCTGGATGGTTACCGGGTGCTGGCCATCGACCTTGACCCGCAGGCCAGCCTGTCGGCGCTGCACGGGTTCCAGCCGGAATTCGACCTGCTGGATGGCGGCACGCTGTATGACGCGATCCGCTATGACGACCCGGTGCCGCTGCGCGACGTGATCCAGAAGACCTATTTCACCAACCTCGATCTGGTGCCCGGCAACCTTGACCTGATGGAATTCGAACACGAAACCCCGCGGGCCCTCGTCGCACGCGACGGCAACCTTTTCTTTACCCGGGTTGGCGAGGCCTTGGGCGAGGTTGAACAGGATTACGATGTCGTGGTGATCGATTGCCCGCCGCAACTGGGATTTCTGACCATGTCGGCGCTGTCGGCGGCGACCGCGGTGCTGGTCACGGTGCATCCTCAGATGCTCGACGTGATGTCGATGTGCCAGTTCCTGCTGATGACCTCGAACCTGCTGGGCGTCGTTGCCGATGCGGGGGGCGATATGTCGTACGACTGGCTGCGCTATGTGATCACCCGCTACGAACCCGGCGACGGGCCGCAAAACCAGATGGTCAGTTTCATGCGGTCGATGTTCGGCGATCATGTGCTGAACCACACGGTGCTGAAATCCACCGCGATCTCTGACGCCGGAATCACCAAACAGACACTGTACGAGGTCGAAAAGACCCAATTCACCCGCGCCACCTACGAACGGGCGCTGGAATCGCTGAATGCCGTCAATGCCGAGATCGCGGCCTTGGTGCAGACGGCCTGGGGGCGCTAGGATGGCACGCAAGAACCTTCTCGAAGGGCTGATGGGCCCGCAGCCCGATACCGCCGACACCGCCCGGGTCGATCCCGCCCGGCCGCGCTATTCCACCGGCGCGATCGGCGCTGTCAGCCAGTCGATTGCCGAGTTGAAAAGCCGCTCGGTGACGGAAATCGACGTGAGCCTGATCGACGCCGGGGGTCTGGGCGACCGGATCGAGGAAAACGAGGCCGATCACCGCTCGCTGGTCGAATCGATCCGCGATTTCGGCCAGCAGGTGCCGATTCTGCTGCGCCCGCATCCCGAAACGCCGGGGCGGTTCCAGATCGTCTATGGCCGGCGGCGGGTCGCGGCACTCCGGGTGCTGGGACAGACCGCCAAGGCGCTGATCCGCGATCTGGACGATGCCGCGCTGGTCATGGCGCAAGGCCAGGAAAATTCGGCCCGCCGCGACCTGAGCTTTATCGAAAAGTGCAACTTTGCCGGCCAGATGCAGGACGCCGGGTATGACCGCAAGGCCGTCTGCGCCGCGCTGAACGTTGACAAGACCATGATTTCACGGATGATTTCGATTTACGAGCGGGTTCCCATCGACCTGATCGAACAGATCGGATCGGCCCCCGGGATCGGCCGCGACCGCTGGTCTGATTTCGCCGACCGTCTGCATGCCTGCAGTATCGACCTCGGCGAAATCATCGGGATGATGAACCTCACGACCGCCGACGACACGTCCGATGCGCGGTTCGAGGCGGCGATGGCTACCCTGCCCGCCCCCGGCAAGCCGGTTCGCCCGCGACCCGCGCCGCGCGGCAAGACCCGCAAGCTGAACAGCGTCAACGGCGAGCCGATCGGCGCCGTGACCCGCAAACCCGCCGCCACCGTCATCACCCTGCCCCACGACCACGGCGCCTTCGGGGTCTGGCTGGCCGACAACC
>JBBKXP010000285.1:0-5497 GCA_037969545.1 Paracoccaceae bacterium
ATCCAAGACACCAAGCATGAGATCAGTGGCGAATGGGCGTTGACCTCCCGCCCCTGTCCCCAATTTTGCATCCAACCGCACAGCCCTGCGGAAGGAGTAACCACAATCGGCGAGCTGGAATTGATCGAGATGCTACAGAACCCCGAGGCCGTCGTGGTGGACAGCCGCACCAGTGACTGGTTCGCGGGCGGAACGATCCCCGGTTCGATCAACATTCCCTACACCTACGTCGTGGACGAACTTGCCCAGCTGGGCTGCGAGCCGGATTTCGACGGCTGGGACTGCAAAGAGGCAAAACCTGTAGCGCTGTTTTGCAACGGCGTCTGGTGCGGCCAGTCGCCCACCGCGATCCGTAACATGGTTTCGGCCGGATACCCCGCAGACCGCATCTATTATTACCGTGGCGGCATGCAGGTCTGGCGTCTGCTCGGCCTAACCGTGATTGGCGGCGAATAAAGTCTTAAAGGTCCTGACCACAGAATCTAGTATGACCGAAACTTTGACCCCTGAAATAGACCCGTGGCTCCCGATTCCGCTCTGAGGCAAGCTTCCCCGCTAATCCTGACCGGTATCGTCTCGTAGCGCGAATTCTCGAGCACTGACGTGCATCCGAGAGACTGACTTCGGGCGGCGCACGCCCTGCGTGGTGATCCGGAAAAGTTGATCTTTCGTGTCTCCATCATTGAGGGTGCGCAGCTTCTTTACGGCGCCATTTTTCCACGGGCTGTGTTTTCGTCTGCGCTGTAAGGCGAAGCGATCGGTTTTGTTGAAAGCTGTCGGGGTGTTCATTGCATCGAACGATGCGGTCGCATCGCTGCACTAATCAAATCCCGCGCCGCGAGTGACTCGACGCGGGATGAGGGCATACCGGTTAAAACACTCTCACTGGGAACAGCTATACTATGTCGGTCCAAGGCGAGGGGCAATGGGTTTTATCAACCCATCCGAGAGTGGCTGCGCAGCGCAAAACGGGAAGTGAGCGCCGGTCTCTAAGATGAACTTGAGCGCCCGGCTTCACCCAGTGGAGCGAATGTTGTGTCATTTTTTATACAACTCGCGTATGTTCGATCGTTGCAGAATTTGCATCGCACATAGGGGTTGGCATTTTGAAACACTTCGTCGGGACGCGCATTCACCTCGATTGCCCGAAATGCCTCGCGACTGGCGACATGATCTACACCGAAGGGAATGAGGCCGGAAGCCAAGTATACACGGTCGGACGCCTGGACGCGCCCTTCATCATTCACAGGCTGGGCTCCACGGTTGTGTCAACGTTGATCAACTGCGTGACGTGTGGACGCCGCGTCTGGCCGTAGCCAAGACTTATCCCAAGCAAGACTTCCCCCTCGACATAGCAGTCCGCGCGGCGCCACGAATAAGCCCGGGTTGGAAATTTCTCTTGGCAGGTTTGCTCCATTTTGTAGGAATTCGAAGTCCTGTCGCAGTTAACTGCGGGCTCAAATTTCGACCCGCGGCGCCCGAATTCACTATGGGGCATCCCTCTTCTCATCCTGGCCTGGTATCGACCTGTAGCGCGCATTCTGGGGCGCTGGCGGGCATCCGAGCGAGTGATTTCAAATGCTGAAGCGACGCACAACCGCGAGGGCATCGCTCCAGTTTTCTAGCAATCACCGGACTGAGGGTGTCAGGTCTCGTCTTCGAACGGATCAGCCCGCGGGGTCCTCTGCGACGCAAGCACGAATAAGCCTGCAAGCGCTTCCGTGAGCTCGAGATCGATCTCGATCTCGCCATCCTGGTTCAGCACACGGAAGACGGATAGAAGGTCCTGTTCTGGCCGTGTCAGGACATCGCCGAAACTGCCGCGAAGAACTTCCCAGACGTCCGGGTGATACTCGGCCATCGCAATTCTGAGAAACCGCCGGGGGTCGATGCCGCAGGCCCCAGCAAGATCGGGTATGCGATCGATCGGGACCTTCATGCGACCAAGCCGCATCATCGATATTACATTGGAGGCGCCGAACCCGGCGCGTTCGGCGATCTCGATATGCGTCAGCGCGGAAGTCTCGATGGCGTCCGAGAGAAATTCGGCGGTTGCGCCTGGTGTCTTCATCGTCATGTGGGTGAGCCCTGTGCAAAATGTTTCGACTACACAGATGATAGACAGCGCGTCGGGGTCCTTGATTGGATTGAGGCGAACAGGGCTAAGGGTGGTGAAAATTGCAGTGGCAAGAGATGAGCGGCCGCATAGGGCGAGAACAGCCCTTATGTTTCGAGTCATTCTCCATTGATCTGCCGGGGTTGCCCTTTTCCCAAATTACGACGTGCCCATGCTGGAATCCTATAAGCGCAACTCGCCTGACGCATACTGCGCCGAGTTATTGCATGCGCGTTCCTGTTCGAGGCACGTGCGCGAGTCCCCTTTGCAACAAGATCTACCTGGAGTTCCGAGGCGCAGAAATCTCTCTGGGCGATTTCTCTGCGAAAAGTGTGACGAAATTCGACCTCGGTGACTACCATACATACACATAGCGGCGATCGATGAATGCGAGCCGCTGAACGCAGGAGAAACGAACGATCCGGACGAATTATGAAGCTCTCTGGCAAACAGCTAGGCCGCCCTGTCACGCAAATGGGAAAATGTCGGTCGAAACCCAAACCTTGATCTGAAAAGAGAAAACCGGATGCTAACCATCTCGTCGTTTTCAATTCCCCTTAGCTGCACACAACCACGCGAATTCGAAGGACTGCCGGTGGAAGACCGTCGGCTTCGCTACTCGATTGTGCCAACATCTGGCCGACAGAAGGTGACGCGCAACCGTTTCGCGCTGGAGCCGGACATCTGCCTGACCGACTATCGATGCGAGGCAGTCTTCGATTGGATTGATCTATTGATCGAACTGGAGGACCCGGCTCGGGCATGTGATTTGGGAAAAATTGTCAAGTCAAGGAAGTCGTGGCACGATTGCGGCGTCCGCTTCCTTGATCGAGAACGCCAGGACAAACACGAAGGCGTTGAGTTCGTCGTTCGGGTTCAGGAACCGACATTGGCACGCATTACCGAAATCCTCCGTCTTGTTAATGACTATCGCTGCGTCGTTTCGGCCGACTTCGAAGGCACCGAAATCGTTGGTTTTGAATTGGCTGTCGACTTCTATCCGAAGCTACGGATTCCGAGCGGCGACTTGGAACTTGGTCTAAGGCGGGCGCGGATGTCCCAACTGTTGAGAAGCCACTTCATTCTTGATTGGGCGTGGGTAATGAACGGGCTTGGCAGCGACGAACTTGCCTCGCCACGCTTCTCCGACGCTCCAAGGAGCAAACTTGATCTCATTCGACCGTTTCCGAGCAAAATACCTCCGGCGGGAATGTCGAGGATGGTTCACGCCGCAGGAAGTCCGTCGCGCCATGTCCGCGCGCCAATCAATGGAACCGTGTATATCGGCAGTATGCGATCGCCGCTGTCCTATCGGTTGCAAGATAAAGTGGGCGACAGACGACACGACGCTGAGTTGTTTGTCGAACTCGGCCCGGATCAAAGACGTTCGCGCATCGAAGTTGTCTTGCAAAGGCTCGATTGGACTGAAACGGGCGGCCCGCGCGCCGTCAGTCTGGGGAGCATCGATGAGATGCTTGCTGCGCGGTTGTCGATTCTACAGCAGTCCCTATTTAACTTCCAGATTCCCACTGTGGGGGCTGATACAAGCGGTCATCCATCAACAGAGGAGATCGACATCTTTTCAAAGTCAGGGGCATACGGGCTTGATCTGTATCTCCGATCACGAGGTGAATTGGCTGGTCGACCAAGTCTTGGTAAGAAGGGACATAGCCTCCGATATACAGACCTGAACAAGATGGTGTCGCGTGCGTTGGGCAAGGCGGTGGAACGCTTTGTCAGGGACGCTGATGTCTGTCCCGGATTGGCTGCTTGATGTCAGTCATTAGTGAGCGAGCATCTGCGCGGCGAAACAAGACTATCTTGCCAGATGTAAAGTTCTTACGAGAAAGGACTCGGAGGGGCTCGGCGGGGCGCGTCCGAACATTCATTATCGAAGCAGATTCGGTGACAAAAAGTTTGAAGGCGTAGACTTAGCCTCTGACGTCGTGAGATCGACCCTGAGCAGTCCGGGCTCAACCTACACAAGGTAGCGAGATAGCAAATCGAAGTTCCGACCCCCTGATAATGTGTCGAATTCACTAGGCCACACGTAAGGTTCGCATGGGGGCTTTTTTTTAGCTAAGCCACTGACGCGGCATGTGAAGTCAGCCTTTGGGTCCCGGGCGCATGTTTGCCGTCTTTTAGGGGTCGCTGAATAACCTGCACGCGGGCAAAATTCTCGGTCCGTTTTCGATTGTGTGCTTCAGATTCGCGTGTAGGGGCGCGTGGCTCAGCGGCCGCTATCTCCAGTCGTGAAAAAGAGAGGAGCGGGTCCTGGCGCGACCTCACGCGCCCTGGTGATGTAACCAGATATCAATGCATCTGCAGACTGCCGGCATCGCTGTTCTTTGCGCGTGCGGCGGTGCATCCAGGTGAGTGCGCGCGCCCCGATGCTTCCGGCGGTTGTTTAGAGTCCGCTCCGTTTCAGCGCGCGATGAACGCTTGATGCAGTCCATGGATTGCCCCGGCTGGTCTTCAGGCCACGTCGGGTCACCTCGCTCGCGATGTCCTTCAGAGTTGCAGTCGGATGTGTCGCAATAATTTCGTCTCGCAGGGCGATCAATCGCGTCGCCGCATCGTCTGCTGTCTTCGCGCGGACTTTGGCCGAAGCCGTTCTGGCACGCGCGGTCTGTTGACGAAGGAGCGCGGCAAACGGCTTTGCGGTGGCTTTCGGTTCGAGCCTGAACACGACACGCGATCTGACACCGTAGAGTTCCAGCAGGTCATCTCTCTTGAGTGATGCGAACGGTCGCCAATCGCCTTGCAGTTCCCAAAAGATCGGACCGACCCTAGCAAGTTCCTCAATGAGGTTCCACCGTAGATCGATGGGGCAGGCGAGAAAGAGTCGGCGGAAATCGTCAATGAAAACCCGGTCATCGGTTTTCGCGGCGCGGAACAATCGGACCGACAACTTGGGGAGTGACTTCAGTCCGGTAACGTTTGAAACTTTCTCGACGCAAATTCGGCCATCCTTCTCGCCCAGAGCATCGAAGGCAGATCGTAGATTCTCGATCTGATCCTGTCGGGACGGATAGAGTTCGGGACGCGACGTTTCGAGAGCGCCGGATCGAATGAAGACGTAGCCAATCATTATTCCGTCACCTCGCAACTTTCATGGACGAATGCGTCAGCGCATCCAGAGCAGCGCTAGCCCATTTCATCTCTGTTGGGAACTCACAAATGAGATGGAAATGGCGGACATCGTCTCGAAAGGTTCTCACGGCGACACGTCCGGCAGTTCGACGCAGCTGCTGGGCGAAATAAGTGAGAAAACATAGGCGTTTGGCACGATTTCGCCCGACGGAACAGATGTCATCGTGTATAATAGTCGCAGCACACCCCTCATCATCTGAAAGACCGATATGACACAAAGAAAAACCC
>JBBKXP010000286.1:0-2654 GCA_037969545.1 Paracoccaceae bacterium
GCCGCTCTCTACAGATGCGGAAGGTATAGCTGCCCGCCCCCGCTTGGTGATTGGTGATTGGTGTGGCGGGTAGGATCGCCCAAGTCGTCCTCGTTCGCATGTGAAGCGCTTCCGGCCCAAAGCTGCCACTGACCTGGCAGCACTATGCTGCGACGCAGCTTCTTCAGACCAGTCGTTCCTGCAGGTTGCAGCAAATTGCTCGAGTTTCAGTCAATCAACTGGAGCGGCTTCAACGGATCGGCGCAACACATGCTTGGCTCAGACAGAAATCAGCGGGCCGGCCGCCTCGCGCAGAAACCCGATCTCGCAAGCCAGGCCCGCAGAGACCGCGATCACCGGTCCGCCCTCGCCCAGGGCCACGTCCAATGGTGGAATCTGAACTTGCGCCCCTGCTTCATGGGCAATCAGGGCTCCAGCCAGCATGTCCCAGCCAAACAGATGCTGCTCGTAGTAGAGATCGGCAATGCCATCCGCGACACGTACCAGGCCAATGGCCGCTGCACCCATGCGCCGGTAGTCAATGCCGAGATCATAAAGAGAATTACTAAGTTGCTGATATTTCATGAAGTCTGTTCGCCTCGAATGTCCTAGGATTGCCAAGCACTGCCGGGGATCCGTGAGCGTCGAGGCGTTGATCGGCTGACCATCCTTGAACGCGCCGCCGCCTCGGATCGCGCTGTAGACCTTGTCGACCGCCGCGTCGTAGACCACTCCGAGCTGGACTTGATTGTCGGCAATGACAGCGATCGACACGCCCCAATGGCGAAAACCCCGGATGAAATTGGTGGTCCCGTCAATCGGGTCGACGACCCACAGCGTCTTCCCCGAATGTTCGCCGCCACCCTCTTCGCCCATGAAGCCATCGGTGGGAAACGCCTCGGATACCGCTGCTCGAATTGCCGTCTCGGCACGCTTGTCGGCGATGGTGACAAAATCCTGCGGGCCCTTGATCTCGACCTGCAAGTCAGCCGATCCCGCGTTATCGCGAAACGCGGATGCGTCGCGGCCGACGCGGCGCGCCACATCAGATGCCAGAGCGACACGAGCCGCTAGGTCGAGCTTGTCGATTGGCATCATGCAGTCTCTCTCTTGATCAGGGTGACGGGGGTGAATTCTACCCGTGTCGGAGTGTTCGGGTCGTCGATCCGGCTTATCAGCAAGTCAACCGCTTGCCGGGCCTGGACATCGCAAGGCTGCAGGAATGTCGTCAGCTCATAGGCGGCCCACGCGGCCTGTGGGATGTTGTCATGACCGATGATCCGGAGCGCTGCACCTCCGGGCTGACGCAGGCCGCCGCCGCGAAGCCTGTCGATGACGCCACATGCGAGATAGTCTGTGGCACAGAACAATCCGTCGATCCCTGAGTCGCGTAGGCTTTCCGCCCCAGCGAACCCATGCTGATAGTCATTTGCCGCGATCGAAATTACCTCCGCCTCGACCCCCAGTGACCGGCACCGGTCAGAAAACGCCTCAATGCGCCGGCGCACCGAATGGGACACCCCGGCGGCCCCCATGACGCCGGGCTTTTGCGCCCCGCTTTCGATGAAATATGTCGCAGCCGTCTCGCCGGCTGCGACATTGTCAGAAACGATACGATCGACAAAGTCGATGACGTCACCTTTGTTGATCAGGACAATCGGCACGCCCCTGTCCGCGCATTCCTTGCAGAGCGATGACGGCGGTGCGTCAGAGGTCACGATGACGCCAGAGACGGCATATTGCAGCACCTGGCCAATCAGGTCGGCAGACCCGGCATTTACCGAAACCGGCAGCAGTATCGGGCGCAGATTTCGCGCCAGCAGGGCCAGGGCGATCTGTTCCACCTGCAATGCGCGAAAGGGATTATCGAAGTCGGCCACAACGACTCCGACAAGGTCGGAACGCTGGTTTGTCAGACTTCGCGCCAAGTGATTGATCCGATATCCAAGCACTGCCGCCGCCTTGAGCACTTTTTCGCGAGTTTCCGGCGAAACGCTGGCGTTCGGAGTAAAGGTGCGAGACACCGCAGCCCGGGAAACATTCGCAAGGCGAGCGACGTCGAAGGACGTTACCTTCTTGGGATGCGGTTCCACAGAGCTAGCCCGCCGCACCTGGCGCCGCATTCGGACGCATCAGTTCGGGCCGATCCGTGCAGATTGCAAGCACCGGAAACGCCATGATGTCTTGCAGAATTGCCGGGCGCTCCTCATGCCAGAGCACGATCTCACGCTGTTGCTCAAAGGCACGCTGAAACAACTCGGGTGTCACCAAATCCTGCGGGCGTTCGCCAGCGCGCTCCCAGCACAGATGAAGGATGTCAGCTCCCGCCAGGTCGCCCTGAACATGGGGATCGTCGCCGACCCGAACCAGAATGGAAAGCGGATAGGTGCAGCCGGCGTCGCGCAGTTCGCGCACCTGTGCGACGTCAAACGAGCCGAAACTTGCAAATTTCTGCCCTCGGGCAAGCAGATACTGCCAGCACTTGATGCCGGTCCCGGGGGCCTTTAGTTCAACATAAAGACCAGTGTTTGTCCGTCGTCCCAGTTCGGCCACCTGCGCAAATGTCGGCACCTCGTTCGCCAGTTCGTTCAGTTCGGCAGCGGACAGGTTCGAGATCCGCCGATCTACGCCGAAAAGCCGCTGCAGATGATCATCATGGCAGACCACGACCACCC
>JBBKXP010000287.1:0-42475 GCA_037969545.1 Paracoccaceae bacterium
AGGTCGATCAGCGCCGGGCCCATTTCCGTGGCCAAGGCGCGAAACCGCGGTTCGAGTTCGGCGGCCATGTCGCGCAGGTCGTCCAGGGCCGGTTCCATTTCGGTCATGATGCCCTTGAAGAATAGCCGGGCACCTTCTTCCATCAGGTTGAACCCGTCGTCGGTGGAGTCCTGCGCGGCAGCGGTGGTGGCCATCAGGGCGAGAATTGCGGCAAGCCTTTTCATAACGTCAACATAGGCCAAGCAGAGCGAAACATCAATTCACGGTGTGACGTCGATGCTGACCGGGAAATGGTCGGAGGCGGTCAGAAGGGCGTTGCGCAGCCGTGGATTGTGATAGCAGTCAGGGTCTTCGAACGGGTGCCAAATATGCCATTTCGGCCCCAGCGCCGCCAGACGCGGCGAGACCATCACATAGTCCAGCAGCGCCGACAGATACCGGCCGTCGGGCGGAATCTTGAACCGTGATGTCGTTGGTGATGCCCCGACCCGCTGGGTCAGCGCCATCCGGGCGTGCGGGTCGATCAGCCGCAGGGCCGCAACCTCGCCTTCGCCCAGAACGATCTCGATACTCGAGCGACCGAACAGTTTTTCATAGTCGTCCAGACCGGGGCCGTCGTTGAAATCGCCCATTACGATCAGGTCGTCGCCCGCCGCAAGGTGCTGCGTGACGCGCTGGCGCAGCCAGATGCATTGGGCCAGTTGCTTGCGGCGGTTCTCGATCCCGATACGCATCATATCGCTGCGATTCTGGGCGCCGTGCGGTGCCTTTGATTTGGCGTGAACGCCGATCAGGCGCAGGGCCTTGCCCTCGGGGGTGGTCAAGGCCACCTCGAGCGGCGGTTTGGACCAGCGGATCAATTCAGGTGTCGCATCCACATCGATATCCCAGCGAAACACCCCGTCAAAGCGGGGGGCGTCGCGGGTGCCTTTTTTGCCGGTGCCTTCGCCAACCGGATCGTGGCGGGCGGTCAGGACAAGCGGATCGTAAAGCAGCATGATTTCCTGCTGGGTGTCGCTGGCAAACCCCAGCAGCGCCTTGTTCGCCCGCAGCCGGAACCGCTTGGCGAATGTTTCCAGCGCCTTGGTGCCATTGCGTCCGCGGTTTGTGTCAGGCGCCTCGATGACCATCACAGCATCGGCATCAAGGGCGCGGAACACCCGGCCCAAGGCGGCAATCTGCTGCCCGCGCTGGATATCGCGCCGTCCCGACCAGGCATCGTCGTTCAATAGCGATCCGGCGTCATCGAACAGCGAATTGAACCATTCGACGTTGTAGGTCGCCAGTCTCATGGGCGGGCGTGGCGCGGCTGATAGAATCCGATCCGTGCGCCACCGGGCAGCGTGAAGGCAGACAACAGGCCCCAACCCTCGTCGGTCACTGCGTCGCTGTCGATACCCTTGGCGGCCAGTGCAGAGCGCGTCGCCACGATGTCGTCGCAAATCAGGTAAAGCTCGTGCGCGCCCGAATTGTCGTGCGGGTGAATGGCCATTTCGGCAGGTGGCAGGGCAAAGATCAGCCAGCCACCGCCGGTATCGACATGGTGCAGACCCAGCACATCACGAAACAGCGCACGGTCGGCCTTGGCATCGGCGGAATAGATAACCGTGTGGGCGCCGGTGAACATGGTTGGACTCCTTGCGGCTAGGGGCGTTGCGCGTTGATCTGTTCCCAGGCCCGGTTCACCGCCACGAGCCGTTTCTCGGCCAGTTTGATCGCCTCTTTCGGCAAGCCACGGGCAATCAACTGATCGGGGTGACTGTCGCGCACAGCCTTGCGCCAGGCGGCGCGGATCATGTCCGGATCGGTGTCTTGATCGACACCCAGCACATCGTAGGGATCGCGTTCCGCGTCGGCTACGAACTGGGCGCGAATGCGACCGAAACGCTTGTCATCAAAGCCGAATATCGCGGCAACCCGGTTCAGGAACGCATCCTCGGCCGGGTGATAACTGCCATCGGCAATCGCGATATGAAACAACCCTTCCATGACATCGCACAGCGGTGCGGTGTCATCTGCGAACATCGCGGCGATCCGGGCGGCGTAATCCTCGAATCCGGCGATATCCTGGCGGGCAAGGTTGAACACCTTGGCGGCATTGGCCTCGTCTTCGGGGCGTATGGTAAACACCTCGCGAAAGGCCGTGACCTCGTCGCGTGTCACCTGCCCGTCGGCTTTAGCCATTTTGGCGCCGAGACCGATCACTGCGATAGCGAATGCGACCGACCTTTCGGGCGGCGAGCGCAGCTTTTCGAAGATTGCAGAAAGCCCCTCGCCCGCCGAGAGGGCAGAGATTGCGTCGGCAATGCGTGACCAGAGTGACATGCGGAAACCTTAACTGGGGCGACTCCGGATGTCAGAGCCGTTTTTGCATCAAGACCAGATCTATCCAGCGCCCGAATTTATAGCCGACTTCGGGCAAGGTGGCGATTTCGGTGAACCCCAGCCCGGCGTGAAATTTCACCCCGGGCGGATTTTCGGCGCTGATCCCGGCGAGAAGGCTGTGCATGCCCGCGCCCCGTGCATGATCGCAAAGCGCCAGCATCAACGCCCGCCCGATCCCACGCCCCCGCGCGTCGGCGTGCAAAAGGATCGTGTGTTCGGCGGTATGGGCATAGCCTAACCCACCCCGAAACTGGAAATACCGCGCAAAGCCAAGGACGTTGTCATCCTCGTCCCAGATCAGACAGGGTGTGGCTTCGATCAGGGCGGCGACCTCGTCGTGTGTCTTTTACCCCGGGTTAAAGGTGATTGTGGTATAGCGGATTGCAGCATTACAGATGGCCGCGACAGCTGCGGCGTCGCCGGCGATGGCGTGGCGGATCATGGCAGGGTCTTTTCGCCGCTGGGGGTGTCGAATGTTGCTATCAGCTGAACTTTCGGCGCGGTTTCAAATCGGATCCGCGGGTCTTGCAGAGCGGCGGTCGAAGTCTGCAACGCCGCGGCGTCGGGGTGCAGAATTGTCAGCCCGGTAAGGGCACACCCACTGGCCGGCAAGTTCCGACCGGGCGGCGTGATACCACGCCCCCAGGTGATGAGGGTCGGAAAGCCGCCGTCGTGGGGCAGGCTGCCATCGGGCGGCACGGCGATTTGCCAGCGGAGTGCGCCGCGTTGCATCGGCACAACTTGACCTAAGCTGGGGAAATCGGCCAGCGCGGTGGACAGTTCCGGCACCCGGACAATCCAGTTGGCCATGCGTGGCGGGCCACTGAATTGGGCCAGACCGAACCAACTTTCGGTCGCGCTGGCCTCGGGATCGACCGCAATAACCTCGAGATAGAGGCCGCCTGCCAGCCCGAGCAATCGGTTGTGGGTTCCGAAACGGGCATGCTTGCCGCCTGCCAGCAGCGGCACACCAAGAGTCTGTTCGACCCATGCGGCACCCGTCGCAAGATCGCTGCAACCGACAGCGATGTGATCCAGTTCCCACATATTGACCTCTTTGGGTGACTTTGGGTCAGCAAAACCGGCAACAGGCTGTTGATGCAAGTCCTAACGTGCCTATCTTCAACGGATCATCAGCCAATCAATCGGGAAATCCAATGGCCCTGTCTGCTGCTCTCGACCGTTTCCTCAGGCATCAGGCTTTTGGGGGCATTCTGTTAATGATTTCGGCCGTTGCCGCGCTGCTGGTCGCCAATTCTGCCCTCGCCCCGATCTATGACGGTGTCCTTGAATCCTATCTGGCGATCACGTTGAACGGTGAAGGGCTGCAAAAGCCGCTGATCCTGTGGATCAACGACGGGCTGATGGCGGTGTTCTTTTTCCTGATCGGGCTGGAACTCAAGCGCGAAATGCTTGAAGGCAAGCTGAAGAACCCATCCGATGTCGTGCTTCCGGGCATGGCGGCGGTGGGCGGCATGGCGGTTCCCGCGCTGGTGTTCGTCTGGTTCAACTGGGGACTTGCCTCGGTCGAGGGCTGGGCGATTCCGGCTGCGACAGATATCGCTTTTGCGCTGGGAATACTGGCGCTGGTGGGGTCACGCGCCCCGGCTGCGCTCAAGGTGTTCCTGTTGACGCTGGCAATTCTGGACGATCTGGGCGCGATCCTGATTATCGCGCTGTTTTACACGGCGGACCTCAAGGTTGATTACCTGTTGCTGGCGCTGCTGCCGCTGGCCGGCCTCCTGTGGCTGAATTACAAGGGCGCGCACCGGATTGCGCCGGCACTTCTACTGGGCGCTGTGATGTGGTTTCTGGTACTGAAATCGGGCGTGCATGCGACACTTGCCGGCGTTGTCACCGCGTTCTGCATTCCGCTGGTCGACAAGTACGGAAAGTCGCCGCTTCATTCGCTGGAACATGGACTGACACCCTATGTCAATTACGGCATCCTGCCGATCTTTGCCTTTGCCAACGCCGGGGTGGTTCTGGCGGGCATGTCGTTTGGCGATCTGCTGGCGCCGCTGCCGCTGGGTATTGCGCTGGGGCTGATCTTGGGCAAGCAGATCGGGGTCTTTGGCATCACGTGGGCGATCGTCAGACTGGGACTGGCGCGGCTACCGCACGGGGTTGGCTGGGCGCATGTTTACGGCGTTGCCTGTCTGGCAGGGATCGGGTTCACCATGTCATTGTTCATCGGGTCGCTCAGTTTTCAGGATGCGACGCTGATGAACGACGTGCGAATGGGCGTGCTGTCGGGTTCGGTCGTGTCGATGCTGCTGGGCTACAGTGTGCTGATGTGGGCCGGGCGGGCGGAGTCCAAGCAAGTCAGCGACGCCGCGTCGCCCAAAACCGTCTGAACCTACACCAAAAGCCCCGCGACGGCCGATATCCCAGCAAGGATCGTGGGGTAAAATGTCGCCGCAAAGCCGAACCCGCGCAGTGGCGGCGAGACGTGATACCCGACCCAGAACGCAATCCGCGCGAAGGCAAATCCGACGCCCAGCGCCACCGCCACGCCTGGACCGTGAACCTGCGCCGCAAGCGGCCAGATGCACAGGGCCAACACGATCTGTTCGGCTGTGTTGTTGAGCACCTTCTGGTCGTTGGATGCGGCGCTGTTGGGCGCAAATGGCTGCCCGTCGATGATCGCGTTGTCGAAAAATCGCCGCTGCGCCAAACGCCCGATCATCGCCAGCAACACGATGCCAGGCGGAAACACCGCCATCGGCAAGGCAATGTCGTCGGGCCCATACCAGAGTGGCGGACCAAACCGCAGCAGGACAAGCCCCCAGATAAGACCCGCCGCCATACCGACCAGAATGACCGGTCGCTTGCGCGTCATGGTCGTTTCGCGCGGATCATTTTCAGCACCTCTGACGCCGCCGTGGGGATATTCGTGCCGGGGCCAAAGATTGCCGCGACACCAGCCTTTTTCAACGCCGCATGGTCCTGCTGCGGGATCACGCCGCCGCAAATGACCATGATGTCATCGGCGCCGACCGCCCGAAGTGCCGCGACCAGTTTCGGAGCAAGGGTCTTGTGCCCGGCCGCCTGACTGGAAATCCCCACGACGTGCACGTCACGCGCCAGCGCGTCTGCCGCCGCCTCGTCCGGGGTCTGGAACAGCGGGCCGACATCGACATCAAAGCCGATATCGGCAAAGGCCGAAGCGATGATCTTGGCGCCCCGGTCGTGCCCGTCCTGCCCCATCTTGACGACCAGCATATGCGGGCGGCGGCCGTTCTCGTTGGCAAATGCCGCAACGTCGGCCTGAATCGCCTCGAACCCGGCATCGCCCTTATAGGCGGCACCATAAACGCCTGAGAGCGTTTTCACTTCGGCACTGTGGCGGCCAAAGACATTTTCCATCGCGGCGCTTATCTCGCCCACGGTGGCGCGGGCGCGGGCGGCGACAATTGCCGCCTCGAGCAAGTTGCCGCCATCGCGGGCGCGGCGGGTCATTTCGGTCAGGGCGGCCTCGCAGGCCGCCACATCGCGGGTGCCCTTGATGTGTTGCAACCGGGCGATCTGGTTGGCCCGCACCCCGGCGTTGTCGATATTGCGGATGTCGATCGGGTCTTGCCCGTCAAGGCGGTATTTGTTGACGCCGACGATCACCTCGGCCCCCTGATCAATCTTGGCCTGGCGTTTGGCCGCGGATTCCTCGATCCGCAGTTTCGGCATACCCGATGCGACGGCCTTGGTCATGCCGCCCATCGCCTCGACCTCTTCCACCAACTTCCACGCCTCTTCGGCCATCTGGTGGGTCAGGGTTTCGATGTAATAACTGCCCGCCAGCGGGTCGACGACATGGGTGATCCCTGTTTCCTCTTGCAGGATCAGTTGGGTGTTGCGGGCGATCCGGGCGGAAAATTCCGTCGGCAAGGCCATCGCCTCGTCCAGCGCGTTGGTGTGCAGCGACTGGGTGCCGCCCAGCACCGCGCTCAGCGCCTCGTAAGCGGTGCGGATGACGTTGTTGTAGGGGTCCTGTTCCTGCAGGCTGACACCGCTGGTCTGGCAATGGGTGCGCAGCATCGAAGATTTCGGGTCTTTCGGCGCAAATTCCTGCATCACCCGGGACCAGAGCAGGCGGGCGGCACGCAGTTTGGCAACTTCCATGAAAAAGTTCATGCCGATGGCGAAAAAGAACGACAGGCGGGGGGCGAAATCGTCGACGTCCATGCCCCGGGCAAGAGCGGTGCGGACGTATTCGCGCCCGTCAGCGATGGTAAAGGCGAGTTCCTGCACCAGGTTCGCCCCGGCCTCTTGCATGTGATAGCCGCTGATGCTGATAGAGTTGAATTTCGGCATCCGGGCGGCGGTGTATTCGATGATGTCGGCGACGATCCGCATCGAGGGTTCGGGCGGATAAACGTAAGTGTTGCGGACCATGAATTCCTTGAGGATGTCGTTCTGGATGGTGCCCGAGAGTTGCGCCTGATCGTGCCCCTGTTCCTCGCCTGCGACGATGAAGGCGGCCAGCACCGGGATCACCGCGCCGTTCATCGTCATCGACACAGAAACCTTGTCGAGCGGAATGCCGTCAAACAGGAGTTTCATATCCTCGACGGAATCGATGGCGACGCCGGCCATGCCGACATCGCCCTCGACCCGCTCCTGGTCGCTGTCGTAGCCGCGATGGGTTGCCAGATCGAAAGCGACGCTGACCCCCTGCTGGCCGCCGGCCAGGTTCTTGCGGTAAAACGCATTGGATTCCTCGGCGGTGGAAAACCCGGCGTATTGCCGGATTGTCCAGGGCCGCCCGGCATACATCGTTGCCTTGACACCGCGCAGATAAGGCGCGGCGCCGGGGTTGCCATCAAGATGCGGCAGGCCGACGGTGTCGGCGGCGGTATAAAGCGGCTTGACCGGGATCCCCTCAAGGGTCTGCCACGTCAGGCTGTCAGGCGATTGGCCCTTCAGGTCGCGGGCGGCAAGGTCAGCCCAGGTGTCCTTGTTCGGCATGGCGGGTTCCTCCGGCTGATGGGCGGCGTGGCTGTACCGCCCCGATGTTGACGTTCGTCGCTGTCAGGTCGGTTCCTTGGGTGATGGCCGCGCCGGTCGTTGCCGGGCGGATGGTATCGTTTTCGATCAGCTGGGCAAGGCCGCCGGCGCCATCGCGCAGCCACGCCAGATCGGCCTGATACTGGGCGCGCAAAGTCGCCCGCTGAATGTCGTCGAAGGGCATCCAGCGATCGCATCCGGCTGGCAGAGTTGCAGGTTCGCCGCGCCCGTCGAGGATATCGCGCAACCGGTTCAAGCGCGGGCTGGGGTTTTGCCATTCGCGGCAACCCGAAAGGACACGCCCGGCAGACTGCCCGGCGGTCAGGATCGCCAGTTGCCGGTCAGGTTGCGCGGCGAAACGTTCGAAAGGCCAGACCAGAATTTCAGCCCCCGGCAGCGTTGCCGCAAGTTCGCGGACGATGTCGCGCCAACGCCGGGGCTGGGCGACAAGACTGTGCAGCAGCGCAGCATCGGGCACCCGATGGCCGCGGCTGACCGCGTCAGCCAGCATCGAGGCCCAAAAGCTGTCATAGGACCGGATCGCCAGCCCGATCCGGATGCGATCGCCGTTGAATGCGGCGCGAAAACGGGCCAGCCGCTGATCAAGCTGGGGATAAAGTTGCCGCTGCCGCAGGTTGTCGCGTCAGGTGCCGTTCATGTCGGCCGCCGACACGATCAACTGGCGTGTACCGCCATTTTCGGCGCGGGCGACTTCGATCCGGATCAGGCCGGTGGCACGTTGGGCACGGCGGCTTGTCGTCGTGGTCGGCGCGCCGGTCATGCCGTTGAACAGTCCGGTGCGGGTGCGGGCGGGCAGCCAGAGGTCAATGCCCGCCGTCGCCAGCGTATCGGCATTGCGCCCCAGAAAGGTCTGCAGCGTCGTCGTCGCGCAGCGGTGCGCCCCAAGATGCAAGATAACGTCCACGGCCCGGCCCGCCCCTGTTGTTGCCGCGCGGCCCTTTGCCCTGCGGGGAATGAAAGCGCCGATCATGTCAGACATTTTCTGACCATCGCCCTAATCGTAAAATTGTTCGCTTGTGACACGACTTGGGCTTAGATTCCGGATGCAAAGAGCCTATATCGCTGTTTATGAGAAGTGTTCTGAAACTGCTACCGACGATTGTATTCATTGGGCTATTGCCGTGTCTTGCGGCCGCACAGACGGTTGCAAGCAGCGCTGATGCAGTCATTGATCCAGGCGAGGCTTTGACGGCTCTTGACCGATGGCGGGCCGATCGGACGCAAATATTTGCCGCCGAGGACCTGGATTTGAACCAGTTCGTCTGGCAGGCCCGGCCATTGGTCGTGTTTGCGGACAGCCGGGAAGACACGAATTTCAGTCGCGAGATGATCTTGCTGACCCGGCGCATCGCCGATCTGGCCGAACGTGACGTCATCGTCATCACCGATACCGACCCGGCCAATCCCAGTGCCATCCGCACGATGATGCGCCCGCGCGGGTTCATGCTGGCTCTTGTCGACAAGGACGGCCGTGTGGTGCTGCGCAAGCCGAGCCCCTGGGATGTGCGCGAACTGACCCGCTGGATCGACAAATCGACCAGTCGGCAGGAAGAAGTGCGCGAACGCCGCGAGACCGAAACCCTGCTACCAGAAGTCGCACAATGATCCATCAGCGCAGTCCGGGTTCATCGCTGAACACGGCGCCGACCGGCAGGGTCGGGATGAACCGGTCGAGCGCCGCAAGGATCGGCGCGACGCGGTCCTTGTCGGTGGCATAGAACGCCACCGCGTTGCCGCCGACAAAGCCCTGCGGCACTTGCAGGTCAAGCGTGCCCAGACGCACCCAGTTCGGCCCCACAACGTCCGGCAGGGACCAGTCGTAGATCATCACCAGACCGACCTGTCGCGCCGCAAGGAGCGTGTCGGCCCAACCGACCCGGCGGTCATCCGCCGTGCGCAGCCGGAACGTGGTTTCCGAGGCCAGCCCGTAAAGATCGACTACTTCTGACGGGTTCTGCCAGGCGACCCGGCCAATATCGTTGACCGCAACGGGTTCGCGCCAATAGTCGCGGGCAAATCGCGCCATTTGCGTTTGTTGCAGATAGACCGCCGCCGAACTTGCCGGGCCGTCTTTCCAGAGTGTGCGCCAGTGCAGCCAGCCGGGCACGCCGATAAGTATCGCCAGTGCGATCAGCCCGCGCGGCAGGTTTCGCAAATACGGCACAAGCAGCGGGATCAGTGCTGCAGTACTTCCCGAAATGATATAGTTTTCATAGCGGTAGGCCCAGCCGATCCGGCCAAAGGCAAGGTGCATAAGACCCGCGATGGCCGCCACGACCGCAACCTTGCCGGTCGCGGTTCGCCACCCTGCGACACCGAACATTGACAATACCAGCACCAGCGCCATCAGAAACGTGCCCGCCGGTTGGCGCAGACTGTTCAAGAATCCGCCATCGATCTGCAACGTGCCGCCTGCCTGCGCCAGTTTCAGGGTCACCGAAGTAGGTAGCGGGCCCAATCCAACGGCGTAGAGTTGGGCGACAAAGGCCGCGACCGGAATCAGGGCGGCGATTCCGACAATCACTCCGGCGCGCAACCGTCCCGAACCGATCAGCACCAAGGCTGCAGCCCCTGAAAACCCCAAACCCTCAAGCCGGACGGCCGGACCCAGAACCGCGCCCACGATTAGCAGGACCGCGATGCCACTGTCGCGTTGCAACGTCTGCCAAAGCCCGAGGATCAGTGCAAACGTCGCCGCCAGATGCAGCGTATGCTCCATGCCCAGATAGGCAATCCCGGCCATGTTCAGGGCGATTGGCCCCAGAACACTCAGGGCCAGCCCGATTACCATGTCGGGATTGGCCTTTTCGACAATGCTGCCCCACAGCCAGGCCGCTGCGACCAGCCCGCCGACATTGATGAACAGCGGGATCAGTCGCGCCACGGGGCCACCGGCAAATGGGAACAGAAGCAGCGGATAAAGGAACGACGAATCCGCTGATGCGGCCTCGCCCGGATTGATGCCGTAGCCGCCATTGGCTATCTGTTCGGCCATCGCCATATGGATGTATACGTCATCCAGCGGGTATTCGAACACGCCGTTGGTCCGCAACATCCCCAGGCCGATCAACAGGCAAAGCCAGCCAAGCGCGGCGAAGACCGCCAACAGGGGCAACCTGGGCAGGACAGCCTTGGCCATCTAGTCGAACTCCATGATCACGTCGTCGACCGCCAGACTGCTGCCAGCACTGGCGATGACCTTCTTGACGGTAGCCTTGCGTTCGGCACGCAGGATATTCTCCATCTTCATCGCCTCGACGGTGCACAGTGCCTGGCCTTCCTGCACTTCGTCGCCGGTCCCCACGCTGATCTTGACGATCAGGCCGGGCATCGGGCAGAGCAGATACTTCGATGTATCGGGGGCCTGCTTTACCGGCATCAGCGCCGCGAGTTCGGCCTGTCGCGGGGTGCGCACATGCACTGCCAGATCGGCACCACGCCAGCGGATCCGAAAGCCCCCCGAGACCTTGGCGACTTTCAGCACCAGCGGCGCGTCGTCGACTTCGAGGCGGGCCAGCGGCTGGCCGGGGGTCCAACCGCTTTCCACCCTGATGGATTGACCGTCAATCGCAACGTCGGCACCGCTGCGATCGGCAGTGATCCGCACCTTGAAGGATCGCCGCTGCAGGCTGACCACCCATTCCTCGCCGACGTGGCGTTCGTGGTTGTCCATCCGGCCGCTGATCCGGGCGCGGCGAATTTCCGCAACCCGGTTCATCGCGGCGCAGGCGGCGGCGATGCGGATCAAGGCGGGTTCGGGCAAGTCGACACCGTTGAACCCGTCCGGAAATTCCTCGGCAATGAATGCCGTGGTCATGTTTCCGCTGGTGAATTTCGGATGATCCATGACAGCGGCGAGGAAAGGAAGGTTGTGGCCAATCCCTTCAAGCTCGAAGGCGTCCAGGGCCAGCCGCATTTCCTCGATCGCGGCGGCGCGGTCGGGGGCCCAGGTGCAGAGCTTGGCGATCATCGGGTCGTAATACATGCTGATCTCTCCGCCCTCGAAGACGCCGGTATCGTTGCGCACGGCGCGGGTCGGTGTCGTTTCTTCGACGGGCGGGCGGTAGCGCGACAGACGACCGATCGAGGGCAGGAAACCGCGATAGGGATCCTCGGCATACAGACGCGATTCAATCGCCCAGCCGTTGATTTTCAGGTCTTTTTGGGTGAAAGGCAGCTTTTCACCCGCTGCCACGCGGATCATCTGTTCGACCAGATCGATCCCGGTGATCAGTTCGGTCACCGGATGTTCGACCTGCAATCTGGTATTCATTTCGAGAAAGTAGAAATTGCGCTTGCCATCGACGATGAACTCGACGGTGCCGGCACTGGCATAGCCGACGGCCTTGGCCAGCGCGACGGCCTGTTCGCCCATCGCTTTTCGGGTCTTGGCGTCAAGAAAGGGCGACGGCGCTTCTTCGATGACCTTTTGGTTACGGCGCTGGATGCTGCATTCGCGCTCGTGCAGATAAACGGTATTGCCGTGCGTATCGGCCAATACCTGTATTTCGATGTGGCGCGGCTGAGTGACGAATTTCTCGATGAAAATGCGGTCGTCGCCGAAACTGGCGGCGGCTTCGTTCTTGGACGACTGAAACCCCTCGCGGGCCTCGTTGTCGTCCCAGGCGATGCGCATGCCCTTGCCGCCGCCACCGGCGCTGGCCTTGATCATCACCGGATAACCGACCTGATTGCTGATTTTCACCGCCTCGTCGGCATCCGCGATCAGACCCATGTAGCCCGGTACGGTGCTGACATCAGCATCCTGCGCGATCTTTTTCGAGGTGATCTTGTCACCCATCTTTTCAATCGCGCCGACCGGCGGGCCGATAAAGGCGACCCCGGCCTTTTCAAGGGCCATGGCGAATTTCGGGTTTTCCGACAGGAAGCCGTAGCCGGGATGCACGGCCTCGGCGCCCGTTGCCTTGACCGCCGCCATGACCCTGTCGATGACGATATAAGACTGATTGGCAGGCGACGGGCCGATGTGCACTGCCTCGTCCGCCATCCGGACGTGCAAGGCGTTGCGGTCGGCGTCGGCGTATATCGCGACGGTCTTGATTCCCATGCGGCGGGCCGTCTTGATGACCCGACAGGCGATTTCGCCGCGGTTCGCGATCAGAATTTTCTTGAACATTATCGGGGCTTTCCAAGGGGCAGGCACGAAAAAGGCCACCACGCGCGGGGCGTGGTGGCCTGAATTGATCCGGCACTGACGGTGGTCGTGCTAGCAGCGCGAAGGATAGGTCTGACAGTAAAGCGCGTTGCCTGCCGCACCGACGACGGCACCGGTGGCAATGTCGCCATCAAGGACGGCTGCTGTGGCGGCGCCGGCGCCTGCACCATAGAGCGCCTGCTCGCCCAGATTATCGCCGCATCCGGCGAGGGTTGCAGCAGTGAAACCAACGGCACAGAGCTTGAGGATGTAGGACATGGTCGTTCTCCATTCTGTTCATCGCATAAGATAACGCCGCGGCCGCGTGTTGGTTCCCATTTCCCATAACGCTCAGGCCGCACGACATGCAGTAATTCGCCGCGACGGCCATGTCGTCTGACTGAAGCCCTCGCGGGATCAGCGGCAGATACGGGTGACTTCGTCGCAAAGCGCGCCGGCGGCCCCGCCGATAAGCGCGCCAGTGACCGGGTCGACCCCAACGGCACCGGCAACGACCGCGCCACCGGCGGCGCCGACAAGGCCGCGCTGGAGGTCGTTTTCAAGACATGCCGAGAGGCTGACGAGCGCTGTTGCGGCCAGGATGAGACGGAGTTTAAACATGCGGAACTGCCCTTTTTGGTGTTGCTATTGCGGGCAGAATCGTCTGAACCGTCGAATTTGACAACAGGAATCTGCGGCGGATGGGTGGAGGCGGCCAAAACCCCCGCAGCGATGGACCAAATAGGGACCGGCCTAATCCAACGTGGATCAGGCCGGCTAGGGGAAGGGTAACGGTTTTGACAATGTGTGGCAGTCAACTTGCTGGATAAACCAACCACACCCCGTTTTTGGCACTGGTTTGCGAGGTGCGCAACAGGCCAGATCCGGGGAGAGTGAAAATCGGCAAACTCCCGCCATAATTGCAATGGCAACGGCAAAAAGACGCCGATGCGCACAATCATGGAACAATCTCTGGGAAACTGGCGCGGGCGCGGGCGACATTGATCCGTAACAGCGCGTCATAGCTGGCGGGATCGAACGGATCCTCGGCCGGGATCACTTCGCGGCCGAAGAACCAGCTGAGGCGGCCTGCGTCCAGATTACCGCGCCGAAACGGATCATCGCCGAAACACGCCCAAAGTGCGGCCATGAAGCCGTCGTCGGCCCGCCGGTCGGCCGCACGGCGATCGCGAAACCGTTCGCGGGCGATCAAAGGCGTGGCACCAATCTTGGCGGCCCGCCGAATGGTGAACTGGAAATCGGTGCCGGGAAGGCGACCGGGAAATCCGCGGTGCTTTTCCATTCAGTCACTCCGCCCGACAGACCAGAGGTATGGCGGGGCAGGACGCGTTGCCTGCCCCGATCGCTTAGTTGTATTTGCCGGTATAGACCGGTTCGACGGTAACCGCCTGGGGTGCGGCCACATAAGTGTCCGAAACCTGGCCCTTGTTGCCGCAAGCAGCGACAACGGCAAGCAAAGTGACGGCCGTAAAGGCCTTGAGGCTTGTCGGCATGAGATTCTCCTGTTTCTGCCCGTCAGGGCCCGCCGGTCTGGTTGCCGGTTTAGGGTCCGCTGAACACGGAGCAGGCTACAGGAACCCGCGCGTTCGGGATAGCAGCGCAGGCGCGGAAGCGGTGGCTGTGACAGCATTGCATCAACTGCCCCGGCACATGCACGACGGATCGCAAGATATTGTGGACACATCAGAATTGTTCCCAGATGCAGGTGCCGGCGGTGATCCTGAAAGGTTCGAAATATTGTGTCGCGTCCGGCGAAATTTCGCCGAAGGTCACGGGGCGGTCCATCAGTGTGATGATGATTTCGGCCACCTCTTGCCCGGCTTCGGTAAGGGCCGGCAACGCATAGCTGTCGCAGAGTAGCTGAAAATCGTCGGCGACGGCGTCATAACTCAGCGCCTCGCCGGCCGGGTCGATGGCCGGGGCAAGAAAGCGAAATCGCGCCACCTCGGGGGCGGCGTCCATGATCACGTCGTGCAAGGTGACCGTGAGGCCGGAGGGCAGGGAAATCTCCTGCGCTGTGGCGGCGCCGGCCCACAGCAGCATGGCCATGAACGCGGCGCCCTTAATGATGGTTCTCTGCATGTTTCTTTCGGCCTCAAATATTCCCGGGGGGGTCGGGGGGCAGGCAGCCCCACCGGCGCTTCATCAAAGCGGAATGTTATCGTGCTTTTTCCACGGGTTCTGCAACGATTTGCCGCGCAGCGACGCAAATGCGCGACAGATCCGCTTGCGGGTCGAATGCGGCATGATCACCTCGTCGACAAAGCCCTTTTCGGCGGCGACAAAGGGGTTGGCGAACCGGTTCTCGTATTCCTTGGTGCGCGCCGCGATTTCTTCGGGGGTGCGGCCGCGATAGATGATCTCGGTCGCGCCCTTGGCGCCCATCACTGCGATTTCCGCGGTTGGCCAGGCATAGTTGAAATCACCGCGCAAGTGCTTGGACGCCATCACGTCATAGGCACCGCCATAGGCCTTGCGGGTGATCACGGTGACCTTGGGCACAGTCGCCTCGCCATAGGCGAACAGCAGTTTCGCGCCGTGCTTGATGACGCCGCCGAATTCCTGTGCGGTGCCAGGCAGAAAGCCAGGCACGTCGACAAGGGTCAGGATCGGGATTTCAAAGGCGTCGCAGAAGCGCACGAAACGGGCCGCCTTGCGGGATGCGTCGATGTCCAGACAGCCGGCCAGTACCATCGGCTGGTTTGCCACGACGCCGACGGTCGAGCCTTCGAGCCGGATGAAGCCGGTGACAATGTTGCGGGCGTAATCCTTTTGAATCTCGAAGATATCCGACTCGTCCGCCAGCTTCAGGATCAGTTCCTTCATATCGTAGGGGGTGTGGGCGCTGTCCGGGATCAGGGTGTCAAGACTGGGTTCGATGCGGTTCACATCGTCAAAGAACGGGCGCACCGGGGGTTTCTGGCGGTTGTTCAGGGGCAGCAGGTCGATCAGGCGGCGGGCCTCGGCCAAGGCCTCGACATCGTTTTCAAAGGCGCCGTCGGCAACCGACGATTTGCGGGTATGGGTGCTGGCTCCGCCCAGTTCTTCGGCGGTCACCACCTCGTTGGTTACGGTTTTCACCACATCGGGACCGGTGACGAACATGTAGCTTGTATCTTTCACCATGAAGATGAAGTCGGTCATTGCCGGAGAATAAACCGCGCCACCGGCGCAGGGCCCCATGATCAGGCTGATCTGCGGCACCACGCCGCTTGCCATGATGTTGCGCTGAAACACCTCGGCGTAACCGGCAAGGGATGCCACGCCTTCCTGAATCCGCGCGCCGCCGCTGTCGTTGATGCCGATCACCGGGGCGCCGTTCTGCATTGCCATGTCCATGATCTTGCAAATCTTGGCGGCGTGGGTTTCCGACAGGGAACCGCCGAAAACCGTGAAGTCCTGACTGAACAGATAGATCATCCTGCCGTTGACGGTGCCCCAGCCGGTAACCACGCCATCACCTGCCGGACGGTCCTGTTCCAGACCAAAATCGGTGCAGCGATGTACGACGAACATGTCGAATTCCTCGAAACTGCCCTCGTCCAACAGCAGATCGATGCGTTCGCGCGCGGTCAGCTTGCCCTTGCCGTGCTGTGCGGCGATCCGCGCCACGCCGCCCCCGGCCCTGGCTTTTTCGCGACGCGCCTCAAGCTCGGTCAGAATGTCGGTCATCGTCGTCCCCTGATTTTTCACCACCCTAACCGCGCGGGAGTCAGGGTAAAAGATGGTTTGCGCAAATTTGCAAATCCAATACATGTTCCCGCGCTATAATTGCAAATCTGCTAATTCCTCCGGCCTTGCTATGACTTTCCGGCGGCGCGCCGGGACGCGACCCATTTGTGCGGCCCGGCCTTGGTACAAGGTTTATTTTCGCACAGTTCGGGCGCGCCGTCCGACATGGACAAGCCCGCGACGGAGGCATAATGCGACTCCATGATTACAGTTCCGATGGTGCGGTTTCTTGACCGCGCGACTCCGCCCCATATCGCCACGCTGATCCTGCTTGCCGGGATTTCGGCGCTGAACATGTCGATCTTTTTGCCCTCGCTCAATGCGATGGCGCGGTATTTTCAGACCGATTATGCGATCATGCAGATCTCGCTGTCGGGTTATCTGGCCACAACGGCGGTGTTGCAGATCATCATCGGGCCGATTTCGGACCGCTACGGGCGACGCCTGATCGTGCTTTGGTCGCTGACGATTTTTGTGATCGCGACGGTCGGGGCGCTGATTTCGACAACGATCGGGGCCTTCCTGTTCTTCCGCATGTTGCAGGCTTCCGTGGCGACCGGCATCGTTCTATCGCGCGCCGTTGTGCGTGACATGGTGCCACAGGAGCAGGCGGCGTCGATGATCGGCTACGTGACCATGGGCATGGCATTGGTGCCGATGTTCGGGCCAATGATCGGCGGGGCGCTGGACCAGTTGTTCGACTGGCATGCGATATTCGTGTTTCTGGCGATGGCGGGGGTCGGGGTGCTGGCCTTGTGCTACTTCGATCAGGGCGAAACCATTGCCGGACAGGGTGTCGGTTTTCGCGATCAGTTGCGCGGCTACCCCGAGTTGTTCGCTTCGCCCCGGTTCTGGGGTTATGCGCTGTCGGCAGCATTTTCGTCAGGTGCGTTCTTTGCCCTGCTTGGCGGCGCGTCGTTTGTCGCGGGCGACGTGTTTGGCCTGTCACCCTTGTGGAGCGGCATCGCGCTGGGCGCACCTGCCATCGGCTATGCGGTCGGCAACTATGTCTCGGGGCGCTATTCGGTGCGGTTCGGGATCAACCGGATGGCCGTGGCCGGGACGCTGATCATCATCTTCGGCCTTGGCCTGTCGTTCCTGATCTCGCTCGCCGGTTTCAACCACCCCGTGTTGTTCTTTGGGTTTTGCACCTTTCTGGGTCTTGGCAACGGGATCCAGTTGCCCAATGTCACTGCCGGCCTGTTGTCGGTGCGGCCGCATCTGGCGGGCACCGCCAGCGGTCTGGGCGGTGCGATGATGGTTGCCGGGGGTGCTGCGCTGTCGCAAATCGCGGGCGGCATGTTGGATGTCGAGACCGGCACCCTGCCGTTGCAGGCGCTGATGCTGGCCACGTCGGTCATGGCCCTGTTGGCCGTCCTTTACGTGATTTGGCGCGAGGCGCGACTGCGTCGCTAGAGCGGTTCAGGTTTCATCGGAATCGGAATTCCCTGCCTCTCGCTGCGCTCGAACGCGATTTCCGATCCGACATTTTCCAAGAAAACCCAAACCGCCTTAATTGCTTGATTTGCATGATTAGCAGGATCATAATTTTGCTATCGCAACAATTTGCAAAGGCAGGCAATGGCCGTTCAGAAACTGTATGCCGGGGCCAAACTGCGCGAAATGCGCGCCCGCCTGTCGCTGACCCAAAAGGGTTTTGCGGAACAACTGGGCATCAGCCTGCCGTATCTGAACCAGATGGAAAACAACAACCGGCCGGTCAGCACTGCCGTCGTGCTGGCGCTGGCGACCGAGTTCGGGTTCGACGTGACCGAGTTGCAATCGGGTGACGAGGCCCGGTTGGTCGGCGATCTGCGCGAGGCCTTGGCCGATCCGGCGCTGGCCGGCCCTGCCCCGGCACTTGCAGATTTGCGACTTGTCGCGGCAAACGCGCCGACTGTCGCGCGGGCGTTTCTTGATCTCCACGCGGCCTATCGGCAGACCCACGAACGCCTCGCATCGCTCGACGAAGCATTGGGGCGCGAAGATGCCCGCCTGCAACCGAGTCCCTGGGACGAGGTGCGCGACTTTTTCCACTATTGCGGCAATTATCTGGATGCGGTGGACCGCGCCGCCGAAGGGTTTGCCGCAGGCGCAGATGATCTGCGGACCGCCGCAATCGCGGCGCTGGCCGAACACCGGATCGACGTGGTCTTTGCCACCGCCGATGTCGTGCGCAACTACGATCCGGCGCTGCGTATTCTGACGATTTCAAGCCGCGCCGCACCGCCGACGCAGACCTTTCAACTGCTGTTGCAACTGGCGTTGATCGCGCAAGCGGAACTGATCAGCGCCACCCTTGACCTTGCCAGGTTCCAGACCGCAGAAGCGCGGGCCATCGCCTTGGTCGGTCTCGCAAATTATTACGCCGGGGCGGTGCTGATGCCCTACGGCGCGTTTCTGGCGGCGGCGCAGGACACCCGGCACGATCTGGAAATCCTGGCTAACCGGTTCGGCGCCTCGCTCGAGCAGGTGGCGCACCGGCTATCGACGTTGCAGCGCCCCGGGGCCACGGGGATCCCGTTTTTCTTTGTCCGCGTCGATCCGGCGGGCACGATTACCAAGCGACATTCGGCGACGACCCTGCAATTTGCCCGTTACGGCGGGGCCTGCGCCCTGTGGAACGTCCACCGGGCGTTCGAGACGCCGGGCCGCTGGCTGCGTCAGTTGGCCGAGACACCAGATGGGGCGCGGTACTTCTGTCTGGCGCGCGACGTGTCCAAGGCGCCGGGCGCGTTTCATGCGCCGACGCGCCGGTTTGCCATCGGGCTTGGCTGCGAGGTGCGCCATGCAGGGGCTCTTGTCTATGCCGACCACATGGATGTGGACGTGTCACAGGCCTATGAACCGATTGGTATTTCGTGCCGGATTTGCGAACGCAGGAATTGCCACCAGCGATCAGTTCCGCCACTTGAACGCCGCTTGCGGATCGACCCGAACCGGCGCGGTATTCTGCCCTATGAGGTTGATTGATGGAGCTTGTGGGGGATCACCTGATCGCCGCCGATCCGGCGCAAGTCTGGGCGCAGTTGCTTGACCCGGTGACGCTGATGGGCTGCGTGCCGGGGCTGGCCGAGGTCAAGGGCGACATGGTGTCGGGGTATGAGGCGTTGATCAAACGCCGGATCGGCCCCCTGCCCCTGACCATTCGTGGCCGGTTGCAACTGGTCGATGTGGTGCCCGGCGTCAGTTATACGATCCTGACCGAAGGGTCTGGCGGACTTGCCGGATCGGCCAAGGGCACGGCCGATGTGCGGATGAAGGCGGTCGCGGGCGGCACCCGGCTGACCTATCGCGCCACGGCGGCTGTCGGTGGCCGGCTGGCGAAACTGGGCGAGGGAATCGTGAAGCCTCTGGCGCAGACGGCGATGAACCGCTTTTTTGACCGCTTCAGTGCAGCGGTTGCGGCCCCGTAGCGGGCGGCGGGCGGGTCGCGACAATCCTGTCGGGTCAAAGGCGCGCGGCATCCGCTGACAAATGGCAGAGGTGATCCGATTGCCGGGTCCGGGCGGCACTGTTCATCGCTGCGATGTCCGCCAGTGCGGATTGATCCAGGGTTCGTCATTGGCAGGCGGCAAGGGCGTTCGCCCAAGGATATGATCGGCCGCCTTTTCGCCGGTCATGATGCTGGGCGCGTTCAGGTTGCCGTTGGTGATGCGCGGAAAGATCGAACTGTCGGCAACGCGCAAGGCATCCACGCCGATGACGCGGGTTTCAGGGTCGACCACGGCCATGTCGTCGTCCGCCCGCCCCATCTTGCAGGTGCCGCAGGGATGATAGGCGCTTTCCACATGTTCGCGGATCGCGTCATCAAGGGCCGCGTCCGATTGCGCCGCATCGCCGGGCTGGATCTCGTGGCCGCGAAAAGGGGCAAAGGCGTCTTGCGCGAAAATTTCACGGGTCAGGCGAATGCACGTGCGGAAATCGGTCCAGTCGGTGGGGTCGGACATATAGTTGAACTGGATTTTCGGGGCCGCATCCGGGTCGTTTGATTTCAGCGTCACCTGCCCGCGCGACACCGACCGCATCGGCCCGACATGGGCCTGAAAACCGTGCCCCTCGGCCACCGTCCTGCCATCGTAGCGCACCGCGATGGGCAGGAAATGATACTGGATATCGGGGTAGTCGACCCCGGCGGCAGAGCGGATAAAACCGGCGCTTTCGAACTGGTTTGAGGCACCAAGGCCGGTTTTTGTAAATAGCCATTGCGCCCCGATCATACCCTTGCCGTAAAGATTCCAATGTCTGAAAAGGGATACGGGCTGGGTCGCGGCCATCTGGACATACATTTCCAGATGGTCTTGCAAGTTTTGTCCAACTCCGGGCCGGTTGGCAATCACCGGAATATCGTGACTGGCCAGATGTTCCGCCGGACCGATGCCTGAGTGCATCAGGATTTTGGGCGAGTTGAGCGAGGACGCGGTGATGATGACCTCGGCGTTCGCGCCGATAACCTCGATCCGGCCTTTGCGGCGCACTTCGACCCCCGTCGCACGGCCGTTCTCGATGATTACACGGCGTACCAGGGCGCGCACCAGCGTGCAGTTTGGGCGTTTCAGCGCCGGGCGCAGATAGGCGTTAGCCGCAGACCAGCGCCGCCCGCCCCAGATGGTCGCATCAAAAGGACCGAACCCCTCTTGCTGCTGCCCGTTGTAATCAGGGGTCACCGGATAGCCGGCCTGCACCCCGGCTTCGACAAAGGCGCGGGTCAGCAGGTTGGTGCGGGGGCCGCGGGTGATGTGCAGCGGGCCATCAGTGCCGCGCCATGCCGGATCGCCACCATGCCCGCCATCGTGCCAGTGTTCCAGACGTTTGAAGTAGGGCAGCACATCGGCATAGCCCCAGCCGGTTGCGCCTTGTTCGGCCCAATGGTCGAAATCGCGGGCATGGCCGCGCACATAGATCATCCCGTTGATCGAGGACGATCCGCCAATCACCTTGCCACGTGGGGTCGCCATGATGCGCCCGCCAAGATGCGGTTCGGGTTCGGATTTCAGACCCCAGTCGTAGAGCGCCATGTTCATCGGGTAGGACAAGGCCGCGGGCATCTGGATGAACGGGCCGCCGTCCCAACCGCCATGTTCGATGACAAGCACCTGCTTGCCCGCCTCGGCCAATCGGTAAGCGATGGCGCATCCGGCAGACCCGGCGCCGACAATGACGTAATCGGCCTGCATCTAAAACGGCGCCTCACAGGGGTTGAGGCTGACGTAGACCGACTTCATCTCGGAGTAGTGGTTGATCGCCAGTTTCGAGTTTTCGCGGCCAACGCCAGAGGCTTTCGAACCGCCAAAGGGGGCCTCGACCGGCGCGAGATTGTAGCTGTTGATATAGCAAGTCCCGGCCTCGAACCCTGCCGCCATGCGATGGGCGCGGGTAAGATCGGCGGTAAACACCCCCGCGGCAAGGCCGAATTCGGTGGAATTGGCGCGGCGCAGGACCTCGGATTCGGTATCAAAGTCGAGCACCGACAGGACCGGGCCGAAGATTTCTTCGCGGGCAATTGTCATCTCGTCGGTGACGCCGGTGAACACGGCTGGTTCGATAAAAAACCCTGTGTTGCCAACACGCTTGCCGCCGTAAGCCAACGTTGCACCCTCTTTGACGCCCAGCGCGATGTAGCGTTCGACGATGTCAAGCTGGCGGGTGTTGGACATCGGGCCGAAATTGGTTTTTGGGTCCAGCGGATCGCCCATCACCACGCCGGTTGTCAGCCGGTCGATCAGGCGGGTCACGAATGCCGCGCGGATGGTGCTTTGCACGAATACCCGCGTGCCGTTCGAGCATACTTGCCCGGACGAGTAGAAATTCGCCAGCACCGCGCCCGAAACCGCGCTGTCGAGATCGGCATCGTCGAAGATCACCAGCGGGGATTTGCCGCCCAGTTCCATCGTGACGTGTTTCATGCTGGCAGCCGCCGCGGCATAGACCTTGCGCCCCGTCGGCACCGACCCGGTCAGTGAGACCTTGGCAACCCGCGGGTCAGTGACCAGCGCCGCGCCGACCGGGCCGAGACCTTGAATGACGTTGTAACAGCCCGCAGGCAGCCCGGCCTCGTGCAGAATCTCGGCAACTTTCAGGGCGGAAAGCGGTGTGGTTTCCGAGGGCTTGAATACCATCGCGTTGCCGCAGGCCAGGGCCGGGGCGCCCTTCCACGCGGCGATTTGAGTGGGATAGTTCCAGGCACCGATGCCGACGCAGACGCCCAGGGCTTCACGCCGGGTATAGACGAAATCGCCGTTGCCCAGCGGGATGTGTTCGCCGGTCAGGCTGCCCGCCAGCCCGCCGAAATATTCCAGCGCGTCAGCGGCGCTGGTCGCATCGGCCACGGAGGTTTCGGCATAGGGTTTGCCGGTATCCATGGTTTCGAGCACACTGAGGTCGTGATTGCGTGCGCGAAGGATATCAGCGGCCCGGCGCAACACCCGTCCACGCTCGGTGCCGGTCATCGCCGCCCAATCCTTCTGCGCCCGCGCCGCACTGTTCAACGCCTGGTCGATGATCGCCGGCGTAGCGGCGTGCAGGTTGGCGATGACCTTGCCGGTGGCCGGATAGATCACCGCGATCGGATCGCCTGCGGTGTCTTCAACATAGCTGCCGTCGATGAAGTGGCTGGCCTTGGGTTGGGTGTCATAGGTCATTTGATTAGCTTTCGATGCCTTCGGCGGGGATGTTTTCCAGCCAAAAGAAGGGTTTATTCGCCGCGTGGAAAGCGTTGGCCGTCTTCCAGAACGTTCAGGTCCATGTGGTTGCGCATGTAGCGTTCGGAGGCCTTTTGCAGCGGCTGGTAGTCCCACGGGTAATAGCTGCCATTGCGCAGTGCCGCGTAGACGACCCAGCGCCGGGCCTGACTTTCGCGCACATCGGCGTCGAAATCGTCCAGATCCCAACGTGCTGCGGCGGCGATCCGAAAGCGTTCAAGCGTCGCTGCGTGGGCGGAATTTTCGGCAAGGTTGATCAGTTCGTGCGGGTCGGCGGACATGTCGAACAACTGTTCGGGGTCGACAGCGCAGTAGGTGTATTTGAAGGCGCCTTCGCGCAGGCCAATCAGCGGCGCGATGGAGCCTTCGGCGGCGTATTCCATCGGCACCGCGCCGCGTGGTCTTCCCGTCGCCACCGGGCGCAGGCTGGTGCCTTCGGTCCAGGGCATCACCGCTGACATATCGATCCCGGCAAGGTCGCAAAGCGTCGGCGTCACGTCGATCGTGCTGACCGGTGTGTCGATGCGGCCCGGTTTCATGCCGGGTGCGGCGATCATCAGGGGGACGCGGGATGAGCCGTCATAGAACGACATCTTGAACCACATGCTGCGGTCGCCCAGCATGTCGCCGTGGTCGGACACGAACATGATGATCGCCTCTTGCCGCGTATCATCCAGCGTTTGCAGCAGTTCGCCAACCTTGTCGTCTAGGTAGCTGATGTTGGCGAAATAGGCGCGCCGGGCGCGGCGGACATGGTCGGGGGTGATGTCGAACTTTGCCGCATCCATCGCATCGTAAAGGCGGCGTGAATGGGGGTCGAGGTCGTCGTAGGCGATCGGTGCCACGTCGGGGTCAAGGTGTTCGCAATCAGCGTACAAGTCCCAGTATTTCTGTCGCGCCACATAGGGATCATGCGGGTGGGTGAAGCTGACCGTCAGGCACCAGGGTCGGCTATCGTGGCCGCGTGCGAGGTCATAGATCTTGCGGGTGGCGTGATAGGCGACCTCGTCGTCATATTCCATCTGGTTGGTGATTTCGGCAACGCCCGCGCGTTTCACCGATCCCATGTTGTGATACCACCAGTCGATCCGTTCGCCGGGTTTGCGATAGTCCGGTGTCCAGCCGAAATCGGCGGGATAGATGTCGGTGGTCAGGCGTTCCTCGAATCCGTGCAACTGGTCGGGGCCGACCATGTGCATCTTGCCCGAAAGGCAGGTCTGATAGCCCGCCCGGCGCAGGTGGTGCGCATAGGTCGGAATGGACGACGCGAATTCTGCGGCGTTGTCGTAGACGCCGGTGCGGCTGGGCAATTGGCCGGACATGAACGAGGCGCGGGCGGGCGCGCAAAGTGGGCTGGCCGTGTAGGTGTTGGCGAAACGGGTGGACCGGGCAGCAATAGCTTTGAGGTGCGGTGCATGCAGCCAGTCGGCGGGGCCGTCGGGGAACAGCGTGCCGTTCAACTGATCCACCATGATGATCAGGATGTTCGGCTTGGTCATCTGGCGGCTTTCAGCTCAATGTCGAGTTGGGTCAAGAGGTGGTGGGTGGCCATCCCGGTATCTGGCAGGTGCACGCCCAAGGCGGCGTGGAGATACATGCCGTCGATCAGGGCGGCGAGACGGGTGGCAATTTCGCCGGCATTGTCTTTGACCAAAGGACGCAGGGCGTCGATCAGGTTGGATTGCAGGCGGCGTTGATAGACCGTCAGCAGACGCCGGGCAGCGGGCGAAGATTGGGCGAGAACGTAGAAATTGAGCCATGCCGCCACGACATCGCGACGGAAATTGGTGGCCGTGAACCCAGCCTTGATGATCGCCTCTGCCCGTCCGCGCGGACCATCGGCCATGGCCAGCGCGCCCCGTGCCTCGGCCCCATAAACGGTCAGGATATGGCGCATCGCGGCGAGGAATATCTGGTCCTTGCCGCCGAAATAATGGTGGGCGAGGGCCGACGACATGCCTGCCCGCTTGGCGATTTGGCTGACGGTGATGCCCAGCGTTCCGGTCACGCCAATTTCAGCAATGGTGGCTTTCACCAAAGCGGCACGGCGTATAGGCTCCATCCCAAGCTTGGGCATGATGACTCCGGTAAGGGGTTGCCAAGTGACCCTAGAGGGGTTTTTATTGACTCGTCAATCAAGAAACCGCCGGACAAATCCGGCGACAATCGAAAACCGGGAGACTGCCATGAACTTGAGATCAACCCTGTCCGTACTGAGCATCTGTGCGGCATCGACCGCATGGGCCGATTGCGACAAAGTGACCTTTTCCGATGTCGGCTGGACCGACATCACCGCGACCACTGCAGCCACGACGCTGGTGCTGAACGCACTGGGTTACGAGACTGATACCAAAATCCTGTCGGTGCCGGTCACCTATACCTCGATGGCCGAGGGAAACATCGACGTGTTCCTGGGCAACTGGATGCCGACGATGGAGGGCGACATTGCCCCCTACCGCGATGCGGGCACCGTCGACACGGTGCGCACGAACCTTGAAGGGGCCAAGTATACGCTGGCCACCAATGCCGCAGGTGTCGCTGCCGGAATCACCGATTTCGCATCGCTGGCGCAGGCCAAGGACGCGTTGGGCGGCAAGATCTACGGCATCGAGGCCGGCAACGACGGCAACCGACTGATCATGGACATGATCGCCGCCGATCCGGCACTGGACGGACTTGAAGTCATCGAAAGCTCTGAACAGGGGATGCTGGCGCAGGTCGCGCGGGCCGAAGACCGCGGCGAGCCGATCGTTTTCCTTGGTTGGGAACCGCATCCGATGAACGCCAATTTCGACATGACCTACCTGCCCGGCGGTGATGACTGGTTCGGCCCCGATCTGGGCGGCGCGACGGTCGCCACAAACACCCGTGCAGGCTATGTGACCGAATGCCCGAACACCGGCAAGCTGCTGGAAAACATGACGTTCTCTCTGGCAATGGAAAATGAGATCATGGGCGCGATTCTGGATGATGGCGCAGATCCGCAAGATGCTGCCAAGGCCTGGCTTGCCGCCAATACCGACGCCTGGATGCCCTGGCTGGATGGGGTGACAACCAAGGACGGCGGCGATGCTGTCGCGGCTGTCACCACAGCGCTGGAAGGCTAAGATGCAAGGCACGGCGGGCCGGACGCGGCCCGCCAACCCCGCTTTAGTGGAATTTCGGCCCGTCCGGCGGGATCAGGGCATCGTCTGCAGCAGTGGCGCGCTGCCGCGCCGGGCGTGCGAGGATGCGCGCCCAATAATCGGCAAAGGGTGCAGTTTCGGGAATTGCGCCGAACTGCATCGACCAGCCGATCTGCGAGCCAAGCACCACATCGACCGCCGAAAAACTGTCGCCCAACAGATAGGGGCGTCCGTCCGACAGCAGGTGTTCCAGCGTCCGGGTGATGCGGGCAAGACTGCCGTAGCCGGCCCGCCCCTCTTGTTCTGGTTTCAGAGTGACACCCAGCGACTGGTTCAGCACCGCCGCCTCGAGCGGGCCGGCAAAGAACATCCATCGGTAGTAAGCACCGCGTTTAGCGCTGCCGACGGGCGGACACAGTTGCACATCGGTCGCCGCGTCGGCCAGATAGGCGCAGATCGCCGCGACCTCGGTCACCACCGCTTCGCCGTGGACAAGGCATGGCACCTTGCCCATCGGATTCAGCGCCAGATAGGCGGCGCTGTTCATGTCGGGGCCGTAACCGACGATTTCGACGGTGTGGTTCAGCCCGGTTTCCTCGATCATCCAGCGGGTCATCCGACCCCGCGACATCGGATTGGTATATAGAATGAAGTCCGCCATGCGTGCGATTCCCTTGTTTTGTCCGGCTCATTCTAGGCCGCTTGCCGCCGCGGGAACAGGAGGCCGGGAATGAGTTGGCTGACCGACACGAAAATCCCCGTGGGCGACGCCGCCGAGGTGATATTCGACTGGCTCAAGACCAACGGCCGGTGGTTCTTTGATGGCATGACAACGGTGATGGAGACGCTGATCGATGGCGTTCTGTGGCTGCTGCAATCGCCACCGCCGTTTGTTGTGATTGCGGCGTTTGTGGTACTGACGTGGGTGCTGCAGCGGTCGTGGAAAATCTGCCTGCTGGTCCTGTTCGGCTTTCTTTTCATCCTCAATCAGGGTTACTGGGACGAAACCACAGACAGTCTGACGCTGGTCCTGTCGGCCTGTGTCGTCTGCATGGGGATCGGGGTGCCGATCGGCATCTGGCTGGCGCACCGCCCGCGCGCCTATAATGTCGTCAGCCCGATACTGGACCTGATGCAAACCCTGCCGACATTCGTCTACCTGATCCCGGCGATCATTTTTTTCGGCCTCGGCATGGTGCCGGGACTGATTGCGACGGTGATCTTCGTGCTACCGGCGCCGATCCGGCTTACCTATCTTGGGGTCTCGTCGACGCCCACGACATTGCTTGAGGCGTCGAATGCGTTTGGTGCAACGCCGCGCCAGACACTGACGAAGGTCGAACTGCCTTATGCCTTTCCGCAGATCATGGCGGGGCTGAACCAGACGATCATGCTGTCGTTGTCGATGGTCGTCATTGCCGCCTATGTCGGCGCGAACGGGCTGGGCAAGCCGGTGGTTCAGGCGCTGGCGCGGGTCGATACCGCGCTCGGGTTCGAAAGCGGTTTTGTCATTGTGGTGGTCGCCATCCTGCTTGACCGCATGTTGCGGGTGAAGCGATGAGCGTCGCTGTCAGTTTCGATGCGGTGAACATCGTTTTTGGTGACAAACCGGATGTCGCCCTGCCGCTGATGGACAAGGGCCAGCATCGGGCCGAGATTCAAAAGGCGACCGGGCAGGTTCTGGGCGTGCATGATTGTTCGCTGGACGTGCAATCGGGCGAAATTCTGGTGCTGATGGGCCTCAGCGGATCGGGCAAATCGACGCTGCTGCGCGCGGTCAACGGATTGAATCCGGTAGCGCGGGGCAAGGTGGTGATCCACGATGGCGACTGGTCGTGCGATGTCAGCAACGCCAGCACCCCCGATCTGCTGCGGGTACGCCGCGAATGTGTGGCGATGGTGTTCCAGCAATTCGGCCTGCTGCCGTGGCGCAGCGTGCGCGACAACGTCGGGCTGGGGCTTGAACTGGCCAAGATGCCAAAGGCGGACCGCAACGCCAAGGTCGATGAACAACTGGCACTGGTCGGCCTGTCGGACTGGGCCGATCGCAAGGTGGGCGAACTGTCGGGTGGCATGCAGCAGCGCGTCGGGCTGGCGCGGGCCTTTGTGACCGAAGCCCCGATCCTGTTGATGGACGAACCGTTTTCGGCTCTCGACCCACTGATCCGGGCGCGGTTGAAGGACGAACTGCTGTATCTGCAAATGTCGCTGAAACGCACGTTCATCTTTGTATCGCACGATCTGGACGAGGCGTTCAAACTGGGCAACCGGATCGCAATCATGGAAGGGGGCCGGATCATCCAATGCGGCTCTCCGCGCGACATTTTCACCAATCCGGTGAATGAATACGTGGCCGATTTCGTCGCCCACATGAATCCGCTGGGGGTGCTGACGGCACGGGACGTGATGGAGGCCGGTGGCGGGGCAGGCCCACAGATTGGGGCGGAAACCCCGGTCAAGGACATCATCGCGCAACTGCAGGAGGCCAAGACGTTGACCGTGTTGGAACAGGGTCAGACCATCGGGCAAGTGACGCACGATTCAGTTTTGGCGCGGCTCGCGGCGGGCTAGACCTTGGTCTGCGTCAGGGTCGGCGTGACTACCCGCTGCGCACGCGCCTCGCGCCAGGTGATGAAACTGATCGCGGCCATGATGATTGCGCCGCCCAAGACCACGTAGCCGTCGATGCCTTCATCAAACACAAGCCAGCCCAGACTGACGGCCCAGATCAGTTGCAAGAACGTGACTGGCTGCGTCACCGTCAACGGGGCTGCAGCAAAAGCCAGTGTCATCGTATAGTGGCCGGCGGTGGCGAAACTGGCGACCAGCAACAACCAGGCCAGTTGCGTCCCCGTCACCGGCACCCAGACCGCCCAGGCAAACGGGGCCAGCCCGATGGTCACGGTGATCGACAACATACCGACGACGACCGCCGGACTTACTTCGTCCGCCACGATCTTGGCGATCAGATAACCAACCGCGAACAGGACGGCCGTGACCAACATGGCGATGTGGCCGGGTTCGATCGCCTTGACGCCGGGGCGCAGGATGATGACGGCGCCCAACAGCGCGATGATCACCGCAATCACCCGGCGAAGGGGCAGCTTTTCCCCAAGGAACAGTGCCGCGCCCAAGGTGACGTAGATCGGCGAAAGGTAATTCATCGCCGTCACCTCGGCCAGAGGGATCCGGGCCATCGCAAAGAACCACAGGATCACCGCCCCGGTATGGGCGAGCCCGCGATAAGCGAACAGCTTGAGTTGCCGGGTGGTCAGGCGTGCCGCAAGGATCGGGCGGATCATCGGGATCAGGAAAATCAGGCCAAGGAAATAACGCAGAAACGCCGACTGCGCCGCCGGGATACCCTGCCCCAGATGCTTGACGATGGCGGTGACGGCGACAAAGCAGAGGCCGGTCAGGACCATCCAGAGGATACCGACAAGGGGGCGTTGGGGTGTCATGGATGTGTGTTGGCAGGATTGGGATGGGGCGGCAAGGGGGCGGTCAGCGTTGCGAATGGAAATCCTTTGAAGCCAGCAATACCGCCGCCGCGATCATAAGACCGCCGCAGACCTTGTTTACCAGTCCGAACGAAAACCGCTTCAGGGTGGCAGCGGCGTGGATGCCCAGCCAGCCCCACAGCATCAGGATGGCCCCGTCGACGATCAGGTAAGTCAGTCCAAGAATGAACAGTTGCGGCAGCACCGGGGCCGCGGGGTCGATAAACTGCGGGAACAGCGCACCAAAGAACACGACCGCAAACGGGTTCGCCATCGACGTGACGAACCCCTGCCGGAACAGGCGGAAACCTTCGCCCGACGCATTTGCCTGCACACTACCGCTTTGTGGTTTGGACAGGACCAGTTGCACGCCAATCCAGACCAGATAGGCGACACCGAACCATTTGATCCACGTAAAGGCGCTGGCTGACGTGGCGACGATTGCCGCCAGACCGAACGCGGCGCCGGTCATCTGCACCGCGTTCGCCGTCAGATCACCGGCCACGGTGAACCCGCTTTTGCGCAACCCGTACCGGATGCTGTTGGAGATGACGAGCAACTGACTTGTGTCAGGCGGGGTCGCAAAGAACACAGCGACCGCAGCCAGATAAATCAGGTAGGTTTCCATCGGCATGCGCGGCGTCCCGTTGTCGGTGGAGCGAGGTTAGGATGACAGAGTGTGGGTGGCAATCGGCGTCAGTGGATGATGGGCAGATTGCCTATCCTACGAGTTGGCGTAAGCCTCCATCACCTCGTCACTCGCGTCCAGATTGGTCGTCACCGTCTGAACGTCGTCGTCGTCTTCCAGCGTTTCGACCAGCCGCATCAGTTTGGTGACGCCCTCAAGGTCGAGTTCCGAGCGCAGGTTGGGTTTCCAGATCAGTTTGGTCGTCACACTTTCACCCAATGCGGCTTCAAGCGCATTCGCCACCTCGTTCAGATCGGTGTCGGCGCAGGTGATCCAGTGGCCTTCGATGTCTGACTCGACATCCTCGGCCCCGGCCTCGATCGCCGCCATCATCACGGTGTCGGCGTCCCCGGCCTCTGGCCCATAGGCGATCTCGCCCTTGCGGTCGAACATGAAGCCGACGCTGCCGGTCTCGCCCAGATTGCCGCCGCTTTTGGTGAATGTGGACCGGACGACCGACGCAGTGCGGTTGCGGTTGTCGGTCATCGCCTCGACGATCACGGCGACACCGCCGGGGCCATAGCCCTCGTAGCGGATTTCGTCGTAACTCTCGGCATCGCCACCTTGGGACTTCTTGATCGCGCGGTCGATCACCTCTTTGGGGACCGACAGCGATTTGGCCTCTTTCACGGCAAGGCGCAGGCGCGGGTTCTTGTCAGGGTCGGGTTCGCCCATCTTGGCGGCGACGGTGATTTCCTTGGCTGCCTTGGAAAACACCTTGGCGCGCAGTTTGTCCTGACGCCCCTTGCGGTGCTGGATGTTTGCCCATTTGGAATGGCCGGCCATGTCTTTGCCTCGATCGGATGTGGAAGATTTCGCGTCTCTATAGGCATGGCGCGGGATTGCCGCAAGTCCGTGTCGACGCGCCGCCACGGGGGTGACATTCGGATGGAGGCGTGGAACCTATGAGTCTGGCGCGGCTTGGTTTAAAGTGGACGGGAAACAACGGGAAACATCATGACAACCGACCAGATCATCCTGTTTTTCCTCTTTGGCGCCGTCTTTGCCCTGATGCTGTGGGGTCGGTGGCGCTATGATCTCGTCGCGTTTTCGGCGCTGATGGCTGGAGTGGTTCTGGGCGTGGTGCCGACCAAGGATGCGTTCAGCGGGTTCGGGCATCCGGCGACCTTGATTGTCGCCCTTGTGCTGGTGGTGTCGGCGGGCCTTGTGCGGTCGGGCGCGGTATATCTGATCACCCGGACGATGGTGGATTCGGCGCGTGCCCTTGGCGGCCATATCGCCCTGATGGGCGGGATCGCCGCCGTCTTGTCGGCCTTCATGAACAATGTCGCCGCGCTGGCCCTGCTGATGCCGGTGGATATCCAGACCGCGCGCAAGGCGAAACGGGCGGTCGGCCTGTCGCTGATGCCACTGTCGTTCGCCACGATCCTAGGCGGCATGGCGACCCTGATCGGCACCCCGCCGAACATCATCATTGCGCAGATCCGGGCGGAAAGCCTTGGCGAACCGTTTCAGATGTTCGATTTCGCCCCCGTGGGCGGCGTGGTGGCGCTGGCTGGACTGGCGTTTGTCGCGCTGATCGGCTGGCGGCTGATCCCGCAGCGCGACACCGCCTTTTCAGAAGGCAGTTTGGTGGATGATTACGCCGACTACCTGTCCGAACTGACGGTGCCCGCCAAAAGCAAGCAGATCGGCAAGATGGTGCGCGATCTTTACGAGGATGCGGACAAGGCCGATGTCGCCATCATTGGTCTGATCCGCGAGGGAAAGCGCCGGTTTGGCAACGCCCGCAATACCGAGATCACCGCCGGCGATACCCTGCTGATCGAAGCGACGCCCGAGGCGCTCGACGAATTCCGCGCCGCCCTCAAGCTGGATTTCAGCGACGCCGATCGCGCGGATCTGCTGAAGGCCGCTGGCGACGGGTTGAGCCTGATCGAAGTCGTGGTCACCGACCAGAGCCGGATCAACGGGAAATCCGCACAGAAAATCGGGTTGGCATGGCGTCAGCGCACGGTCCTGATGGGTCTGTCGCGCCGGGGCCGTCAGATCAAGGACCATGTCCGCAAAGAGATCGTCAAGGCGGGTGACATTCTGCTGTTGCTGGTGCCAACGGCCAGCGCAGCCGAAGTGACCGAGTGGCTGGGCTGCCTGCCGCTGGCCGAACGCGGCCTCAAGGTCACAGCGGACCGCAAGGTCTGGTTGGGGATCGGGCTGTTCGGCGCGGCCGTCGCGGCGGCGTCGCTCGGGCTGGTCTATCTGCCCGTGGCGCTGGGGCTGGTGGTCGTGGCCTATGTGCTGACCGGGATCATGCCGCTGACCGAAATCTACGATCACATCGAATGGCCGGTCGTCGTTCTGCTGGGATCGATGATCCCGCTGGGGGCGGCGCTGGAAACCTCGGGCGGAACGCAACTGATCGCCGGGGCGCTTGTCGGGCTGACCGCGGGGATGCCGGCCTGGGTCATCCTGACGGTTCTTATGGTGGTGACGATGACGCTGTCGGATGTCCTGAACAACACCGCCACGACAATCGTCGCCGCGCCGGTCGGAATCCAGATGGCGCAGACGTTGGGGGTCAACCCCGATCCGTTCCTGATGGCCGTCGCGGTGGCGGCCTCCTGCGCCTTCCTGACCCCGATCGGGCACAAGAACAACACCCTGATCCTTGGCCCCGGCGGCTATGGCTTTGGCGACTACTGGCGGATGGGTCTGCCGCTGGAAATCATCGTGGTGGTGGTGGCGATTCCGGCGATCATGGTGTTCTGGCCGCTTTAGAGCAGTTCAGGTTTCATCGGAATCGGATTTCGCTTTCTCTCGCTACGCTCGAACGCGACTTCCGATCCGACTCTTTCCAAGAAAACCTGAACCGCTGTAGCCGGACATCTATGGGTAAAGCGGCCACATCAGCGGGATCAATGCCGAGGCCAGCAGGCCAACGGTCAGGTTCAGCGGAATCCCGACCTTGAGGAAATCGGTGAATTTATAGCCGCCGGGACCATAAACCATCATGTTGGTCTGATAGCTGATCGGCGTTGCAAAGGTCGCGCTGGCGGCGATCATAACCGCAATGACCAACGGGCGCGGATCGACCCCCATCGAAAGCGCCAGACCAATTGCCACGGGCGTCAACACCACGGCAACGGCGTGGTTGATCAGTTCCGACAGGACCGAGGTCAGCAGATAGATCGCCCAGACAATCAGAAACGGCGGCAAATCGGCAATTGGCGGTGCAATGACCTTGACGACCAGCTCGATCGCACCCGAGGTTTCCAGCGCCGTGGCGACGGCGAGCATCGCAAAGATCAGGGCAAGCAAGCGGCCGTCGATGACCGAAAAGGCCTCGTCAGCATCGATACAACGGGTGACAAAGATCACCGCCATCGCCAGCACGGCCAGCAGCAGGATCGGTGCGACGCCAAAAGCAGCAAGCAGAACGAGGCCGGCAAGGGCTGCCAGTGCCACTGGCGCCTGCCTGCGGCGATAGGCGCGCGCACTGGGCTGGCTGACGTTGACCAGATCGGCATCGGCTGCCAGCCGCCCGATGTCTTCAGCCGCACCCTCGAGCAGCAACGTGTCACCGACACGAACCACAACTTCGTCCAGTTTGCCGCCCATGTTCTGATTCCGGCGATGCACCGCCAGCGGATAGACTCCGTACCGGCGCCGCAAACGCAACGCGCCGAGCGAGCGGCCCACAAATGTCGCGCCCGGGGTGATCAGCACCTCGACCGTCGTGGTTTCGCGCGATGACAGTTTGTCGACCATCCGCATATCCATCCGCAGATCGGGATTCGCCTGAAGCCCCAGCAATTCTTCCATCTCGGTGCGCAAAACCACACGGTCGCCTGCCGCGACCACGACCGTCGCCATGTCGCGGCGCAGCGACCGGTCGCCGCGCAACACGTCGATCAGACGCACGCCGTCACGCTTGAACACGTCGACATCGGTCACTGTCTGACCGATCAATGAGCTTTCCTCGGGGACCGCGACCTCGGTAAAGAACTTCATCTTGGCGCGGTCACCCAGAAGGCTTGCCATGCTCGAGCGGTCGGGCAGCAGCCGGGGCGCGATGAAACGCAGATAGATCGCACCCCAGATGACCAATGGCACCGCCAACGGTGTCACCTCGAAAATCGAAAAGGGTTCAAGGCCGCGGGCCCGGGCGACACCATCGACCAGCAGGTTGGTCGACGTGCCGATCAGCGTCAGGGTGCCGCCGAGGATCGCCATGTAGGACAGCGGGATCAGCATCTTGCTGGCCGAAACGCTAAGTTTTTGCGAGAGCTGTACGAATACCGGGATCATCACCAGAACGACCGGGGTGTTGTTGACGAAGGCCGAGGCGAAAACGACGAAAACCATCAATGACCCGATGGCCATGGCGGGACTGGTATCGGCCCGCGACACCGCCAGTTTGGTGAACCATTCCAGCGCCCCGGTCCTGACCAGCGCACCCATGACAATGAACATCGCCGCAATGGTCCAGGGGGCTGAATTCGACAGGACGTGGATCGCGTCCTCGTAGGGCAGAAGCCCCAGCGCCAGCATCGCGGCGGCCCCGGCAATCGCCGTCACCTCGGCCGGATAGGTTTCCCGGATGAACAGGGCGAACATGACAGCGACGACAAGCAACGTCATTGCTGCCTGAGTTTCCTGTGATAACGCAAAGTAAATAGCCATCCGGACCTATGTTTCTCTTGTTTCGGGGTGTGCCGCAAGCATTTTTGGTCGTGCCGCGTTCAGTATCCCGGCCTTGGGCGGCGCATCGCAACCTCGATTTCGGGCGGGTGGAATCCAGCGACAATCACAGGGGCCAGAACCACGGGATGGCGATGGAACAGATCACCGCCAGCGACAGGTTCAACGGGATGCCAATGCGCAGGAAGTCAGTAAACTTGTAACCGCCGGGGCCATAGACCAGCGTGTTCGTCTGATACCCGATAGGGGTCGAGAAACTGGCCGACGCCGCCATCATCACCGCCACCACCAAGGGTCGCGGATCGACGTTCAGTGCCACTGCCAGACCGATAGCGATCGGGGTCATGACGACACCGACAGCGTTGTTTGACACCAGTTCGGTCAGCACCATCGACAGGGCATAGACTGCGAATACCACGACGAAGGGTGGCAGATCGGTCATGACCGGGGCCAGCGCCCCGGCGATCAGGCTGACGGCCCCGGAATCCTCGAGTGCGGCGCCGACCGCCAGCATTGCAAAGATCAGCGCCAGCAGGCGCCCGTCGATGGACGCAAAGGCCTCCTCTGCGTCGATACAGCGGGTCAGCAGAACCACGGCAGTGGCGAGAAACGCCAGATACAGGATCGGGGCGACTTCGAATGCGGCCAGCACGACGACGGCAAGCATCGCGGCCAGCGCGATCGGCGCCTTGTTGCGGCGGTAGGCACGCGCCGAGGGACGCGAGACGTCACCCAGCTCCATGTCTGTCGCAAGACGCTGGATATCGGCGCTACTGCCCTCGAGCAGCAATGTATCGCCTACCCGCACCACCAGATCGTCAAGCTGGCGACCGATATTCTTGTCGTGTCGGTGGACGGCAAGCGTGTAGACACCATAACGGCGGCGCAAACGCATCGACCCGAGGGTGCGTCCGACCATCTTGCATTCCGGGGTGATCAACACCTCGACGGTGGCGGTTTCGACGGCAGAAACCTGATCAACCCGGCGCAGGCTCTTGTCGCGCTGCAGTGACAGGATTTCCGTCATTTCGGTACGAAGGACCACGCGGTCGCCGACCTCGAGAACGGCTGCCGCCAGATCGCGCCGCAAGGAAAGGTCGCCGCGCACGACGTCGACCAGCCGCACACCCTCGCGCTTGAACAACTGCACGTCGGTCGCCTGTCGTCCGATCAGATTACTGTCGGCAGGTATCACCGCCTCGGCAAAAAAGCGCTTTTTCGACCGGTCCGACAGCATGTTCGCCATCGAGTCGCGGTCCGGCAGCAGACGGTTGCCGAAAAGCCAAAGGTAAAGCATCGTCCATGTGGCAATGACGATGCCGATCGGGGTGATCTCAAAGATGGTAAACGGCTGCAACCCCGATTGCTGCGCCACGCCGTCGACCAGCAGGTTGGTCGAGGTTCCGATCAGCGTCATGGTGCCGCCAACAATGGCGCCGTAACTGAGCGGGATCAGCAGTTTGGACGCCGAAACGTTCAGCGTTCGCGACAATTCGACAAAGACCGGGATCATAACAACCACAACGGGTGTATTGTTCACAAAGGCCGAGGCGAGCAGCACGAATCCCATGATCCCCGCCAGTGCCAACGCCGGATGGGTCTTGGCATAGCGTTGCGCCAGCCCGGTCATCGCCCCCAGTGCACCCGTTCGCACCAGCGCCCCCATGATCACGAACATCAGCGCGATGGTCCAGGGTGCTGAATTCGACAATGCCTTGACCGCTGAATCATAGGGCAACACGCCCAGCACCATGAGCAGCGCCGCACCTGCGATCGCGACGACTTCGGTGGGGTAGCGTTCACGCAGAAACATCACAAACATGCCGATGACCACGGCAAGAGCGACCAGCGCCTCTTGCGTCGGGGTAAAGTGTAACAGGTCGCTCATCTGGTCGGCCTCATGCAATATCTCGACTGGTTGGGGTCATGGCTGGGGGATCGCAATGGCTTTGGGCGAGCGCGGCGCAACAAGGAAAATTCCCGCCACCATCAGCCCAAGCGCCAGCCAGACAAGCCCAGCATAGCGTTCGCCCAAAAGCAACATCGACCAGCTGACCCCGCTCAGCGTGACGATATAGCTGACCTGTGCGGCAAAGACAGCCCCGCTGCGGCCGACCAGCCAGACATAGCCGGTATAGACAAAGGCATGGATCGAGGCGGCCCCGACCAGCGCCCATTCAGGCGGACCCCAGGGCACGAAAGGGTCAATGAACTGGCCGCTCAGCAGCGCCAGCGGGGTGGCGGCGCAAAGCCCGATCAGCGAGGCCCCGAGCAGGACCTGAATGGCATCCATCCCGGCAGTGCCCCAGGTATCGACAAAGTTGCCCTCGATCGCATAGGACAGCGGTGCCAGCAGAGCCAGCAGCACCCAGAGTGTCAGCACAGGCCCCGAGACACCCGCCCCCGGCAGCACGATCAGGCCGACCCCGACCAACCCCAGCGTCAGGCCCAGAAGGCGGCGCGGCGCGAACCTGTCAGCCCCCAGCGCCAGCGCGATGGGAAACGACAGCATCGGCGTTGCCGCGACGATGATCGACAGGATCCCGGCTGGAAGGTGAAAGGCTGCCGGATAGCTGATCGCGTCAGGCAGGATCGTGCCGAACAGGGCGACCGTGGCATGCACCGGCAGGCTCGCCCGGCTGATCGGCCACCTGCCGCCGCGCCAGAGGTGAATGGTGCCCAGGAAAAATACACTCAGCACCAGTTGCCAAAAGATCAGGCCAAACGCCCCGTGGCCAGTGCTGACGGCGATCTTGGCCAAAGGCCAGCTGAGCCCCCAGCCGGTCCCAAGCCCGAACAGCACCCCGGTCATCCCGGCGCGATGGCGGTTCATGCAGGCCCGGACTGTTGCAAATGGCCACCCTCACGGACCGGCACCACGCGGGTCGCCTTGCCCGTGCGGTCGTCGGTTTCGACATACATACCACTGAGCGTCGCCGTCCCCGTCGCCGGTTCGAACCGGTCCTTGGACATGCCGGTGATGAACCGGCGCAATGGTTCGGCCTTGTCCATGCCGATGACCGAATTGTAGTCGCCGCACATCCCGGCATCCGTCAGATAGGCGGTGCCGCCGGGCAGGATCATCGCATCGGCGGTCGGGACATGGGTATGGGTACCGACGACGATGCTGGCGCGGCCGTCGCAGTAATGGCCCATCGCCATCTTTTCGCTGGTCGCCTCGCAATGCATGTCGACAAGCGTCGCCTGCACCTGCCCGCCCATCGGATATTGTCGCAGCACCGCGTCGATGGCCGAGAACGGATCGTCGAAGGGGCGCTTCATGAACACCTGCCCCAGCACCTGCGCCACCAGCACGCGGCGGCCGCCGGGGGCATCGTACACCCGCGCCCCGACCCCCGGCGCTGCCTTGGAAAAATTCAACGGTCGCAGAATGCGCGGTTCGGTGGCGATATGGGCCAGCATCTCCTTTTGATCAAAGGCATGATCGCCAAGGGTGACGACATCCGCCCCGGCGTCGAGAATCGTCTTGGCGTGGGCGGTGGAGAGGCCGACGCCCGCGGTCGCATTTTCGCCATTCACCACGACGAAATCCAGTGCCCAGTCGGCGCGCAGACGCGGCAGGTCGGCCGTGATCGCGGCCCGTCCCGCGCGGCCCATCACGTCGCCAAGGAAAAGGATTTTCATGGGCGCAGGCATAGGCGGGGGGCCGGGCCAAGACAAGCGGGATTGCTGGCTAACGGGGCGTGGTGTCAGGCGCAAAGTCTCGCGGCAACGCGGGCGCCCGTTTGGCCGCCTATACTTCCCTTGTTTGCAGCCATATGTTTGGCGCCGAGGCGATGGAAGACTTGGTCAAAAGGCTTGGGACGACGATGGTGCGACAGCAGGTCATGCGGTCAATCGGGTTTCTGGCGGGCTTTCTGGCGGTTGCAGCGCATAATCCGGCCGAGGCCGATGTGGTGTCCTACCTCCATGCCGACGGGCGAACCGTCGCGCCGTTGCAGGCGTTTCGCGAGTGCGACGCCTGCTCCGAGATGATCGTCATGCCACCGGTATCCTTCATGATGGGGGCGGTGGTCGGCGAATCGCGCGACCCGTTTGATGCGTACCGCGAAGGTGCGACGTTGCGGCGGCGGGGGCCGGACGAGATCAACGTCATTCCGGCGGAACATCCGCGACACCCGGTCGAAATGGATGTTCATTATGCGATTGGCCGCAACGAGGTGACCCATGCGGAATGGATGGCCTGCGTCGACGGTGGCGGCTGCACCCATGACCCGGAACACGGGCTGGGAACGCCGGACGGCTATGTGAAACTCGGGCCGCTGCATCCCGTCATCAACGTGTCCTATCTGGACATGCTGGAGTATGTGGCCTGGCTGAACGGGCAGGTCAGTGCCGCAGTCTATCGCCTGCCGTCCGAGGTGGAATGGGAATATGCGGCGCGGACGGGGACACAGACGCGGTTTGCCCAAGGCGACGACCTGACCGCCGATCAGGCAAATATTTCTCGCGGCGGAACCGAGAACCTGCGCGGCGCACTCATGCCGGAACTAGTTGAACGTCGAGTGCCGGTGCCAGTAGTTGAACTGGATGCTGCAAACAGCTGGGGATTGCGGCACATGGCCGGAAACGTTTGGGAACTGACCTTTTCCTGTTGGTCGGAAGAACATCGGGGTCTGGCGACTGACAGCGCTTACTTGGCATTGGCGCAATCAGCCCCGAGCTGCCGACGTGTCAACAAAGGCGGTTCTTTTGCCGAAGCAACGGTCGCAGCGCGGTCTGCAAGACGCGGAAATGTGAGCGAGACTTTTCGGCGCGACAATCGTGGTTTTCGTGTCGTCAGACAATTCCTGTGTGTCGACATGCAATAGCAACGCCGCAGGTTTACGGCGAAGGGTCGCGATATCCGCGAGGTCTCGAACCAACACCGGCGCACCCCGCCTATCCGCGGGTGCGCCCTAAGGCCGGATCACATCCGCCCCGGCGTCGAGAATCGTCTTGGCGTGGGCGGCAGAGAGGCCGACGCCCGCGGTCGCATTTTCGCCATTTACCGCGACGAAATCGAGGGCCCAGTCGGCGCGCAGGCGCGGCAGGTTCGTAGTAATTGCGGCGTGGCCTGCTCGGCCCATCGCGTCGCCAAGAAACAAGATTTTCATGGCAAACGTTCAGGTGGCCGTTCGACCGAGAGCAAGGCAATACGCGATTACCAATGCACGATACCGGATCAGGACTTTGGGTCGATCACCCCGGCCTCGGTCACGATCAGGTCCAGCGGCTGGTCCGTCGGTTCAAGCGGCAAATCGGTGGTCTCTTGCGCGGCGTAGGTAAAGCCGATGGCAAGGGTCGGCCCGGCTGCCCGCAAGCCTTGCAGGGTGCGGTCGTAGAAACCGCCGCCATAGCCCAGGCGGCCGCCGGTGCGGTCAAAGGCGACCAGCGGGACGATCAGGATTTCGGGCCTGATCCACGGCCCCTCGGCCGGGATCCATGCGCCAAATGATCCTTCGGTCATGGCACAGCCTGGCGTCCACTGGCGAAACTGCAACGGTTGCCCTTTGTCGATGATGATGGGGACGCAGACCGGGCCGTGGGCGGCGGCGGCGATCATCGCCTCGGCCGGATCGATCTCGGTGCGCATCGCCATGTAACCCGACACGGGACGACCCCGGTGCGCCGCCAGCACTGCATCAAGATGTGCCGCAGTCCCCTGCCCTGTTGCATGCGCCGCGGCGCGACGGGCAAAGGCCGCCGTCCGCGCCACTGCCTTGATTTTGGACAAGTCAGTCATAGCAGGATCACCGCCGCCAGCCCCAGAAACGCAAAGAACCCGACCACATCCGTCACCGTCGTCACGAACGCGCCCGACGCCAGCGCCGGATCGACCCCGAACCTTTCCAACAGGATCGGAATGCCGGTCCCGGCGAACCCGGCGACCACCAAATTGACCACCATCGCGATGGCCAGCACGACACCCAGCAGCGGCGTGGCGAACCAGAGCCAGCCGATCACCCCCATGACAGCGGCAAAAATCAGGCCGTTGATCAGCCCGACGATGACCTCGCGCCGGATCACCCGCCAGACGTTCGATCCGGTCAAATCGCGGGTGGCGATCGCACGCACCGCCACCGTCAGCGACTGGGTGCCCGCATTGCCGCCCATCGAGGCGACGATCGGCATCAGCACGGCCAGCGCCACCAATCCCGAAATCGTGGTTTCAAAAAGGGAAATGACCATCGAGGCCATGATGGCCGTCACCAGATTGACCGCCAGCCAGGGAAACCGCTGACGCGTCGTATCGATGACATTGTCGGAAATGCTGCCGTCACCGACACCAGCCAGACGCAGAATGTCCTCTTCGTGTTCTTCGTCCAGCAGGGTCATCGCGTCGTCGATGGTGATGACCCCGACCAGCCGGTCGTCACTATCAACTACCGGCGCGGAAATCAGGTGATAGTGATTGAAGGCATAAGCGACTTCGGATGCCGGCTGATCGACGCTGAAGGTACGAAAACTTTCCTCGGCAATGTCGCGCAGTTTGACATTGCGCCGCGATGACAGGATCCGCCCCAAGGTGACATAACCCACCGCCTTGAGCCGGGGATCGACAAGGATCACGTGGTAAAACTGTTCAGGCAGGTCACTGTCGTCACGGCGCAGGTAATCAATGGCTTCGCCGACGTTCCAGTGCTCGGGGGCGCGCACGATTTCGATCTGCATGTGTCGCCCGGCGGATTCTTCGGGGTAGGCCAGCGCCTTTTCCACCGCAGCGCGTTCGGGTGCCGCCAGCGCCTCAAGCACCGCCTCTTGCTGTTGGTCGTCCAGATATTCGACCAGATCGACAACGTCGTCGGATTCCATCTCGCGGACGGCTTCGGCAAGTTCGGCCGGGGCGAGGCTTTCGATGATTTCTTCGCGCAGCCCTTCGTCGAGTTCCGACAGGATGTCGCCATCCATCCCGCCCTTCCACAACAGCAGCAGGGCGCGGCGATCGCGGGCGTCGATCAGTTCGATCAGATGCGCAATGTCGGCTGGGTGCAGCGGGTCAAGCAGGGCTTCGACGGTGGCGGCATCATCTGCCTCGACCGCATGCAGCACCTCGGCGACCAGCCGGTCGTTGATGCCGAATGCCTCTTCCGGGTCGTCCTCGATCAGCTCAAGTTCGTCGTCCATGATGCCCTCTGCCGCCGATTGCCGGGAACCATAAAGCAACCCCTGCCGGTCACAACCGGGGAAATCGACGGTTCGGGGGCGGCAACCGTCTAGGTGCGGTAGAACCGGAGCGGTTTGGAGTCGGTGCGGGCGATGACGCCCTTGGCCTCTTGGTCGAGTTGCACCGATTTCAACCACCAGCCGGCCTTTTCACCGCCCGGAAAGTGATCCTGCGACAGATGCGGATCAAGGGCAGCGCGCAATTCTGCGACCGTCAGCCCCGGTGCGCCCTTGGGCAAGACTTTCAGTATCGCGGCCTTCATCGCGGCGAATTTTTCGGCGTCGACCCGGTAGGTCTTGCCAGGCTGCAGGAC
>JBBKXP010000288.1:0-14659 GCA_037969545.1 Paracoccaceae bacterium
CATAGACTTCCCTGAAAAGGACATCCCTTGCGCCCGATCGAGACAAAAGACCTGAGCATCACCTTTCACGCCAAACGTTGCATTCACGCGCGCCGCTGTGTGCTGGGTTTGCCCGACGTGTTCCGCCCCGGCGAATCCGGTGGCTGGATATTCCCCGAAGGCGCCGACACCGAGACGGTTGTCAAGGTGATCGAGACTTGCCCCTCGGGTGCCTTGGCCTACCAACGCAAGAACGGCGGGGCCGAATCCACGCCGCTCGTCAACACCGCCCGACTGTGGGAAAACGGCCCGATCGAGGTGCGCGGCGACCTGCGCCTTGGCGACGCGGAAGCTGGTACCCGTGCCCTGCTGTGCCGTTGCGGACAGTCGGCCACAAAACCTTTCTGCGACGGATCGCATGGCAAGGCCGGGTTCGTTGCCACCGCCGAGCCGGCGACGACCGACAAGATCGAGACGCCTGAAACCCGCGACGGCCCCTTGACCCTTGCACCACAACCCAACGGGCCGCTGAAAATCGACGGCGCGCTGGAAATCGTTGCCGGATCGGGACGCCGGATCGCCACCGGCGAACGGGTTTTCCTGTGCCGATGCGGCCAATCGGGCAACAAGCCCTTCTGCGACGGCAGCCACAAAGCCGCCGGTTTTACCGCCGACTGATGGCTGAATTCACGATCACCAAGGTTGGGGGCGACACCAAGGGCCGCTATGAAACCGCAGTCGACGGGCACCGGGCCGAACTGACCTATTCGCGGCTGGGCAGCGGCGCCATCATTGCCGATCATACGGGGGTTCCCGATGCGATGCGCGGCATGGGCGTCGGTCAAGCGCTGGTTGCCGCCATGATGGCCGACTTGCGGTCCGAGGGGCGCAAGGTGGTGCCACTTTGCCCCTTCGTGACCACACAGTTCCGCCGTCACCACGAATGGGCCGATCTGAATCAATAGCAGGGTGTCGCCGGTCGGAATTCGGGCTAGCTTGACGCGGTCGGATCAGGGGATTCTTGTGCAAGCGAAACTGGGAATTATCGGTGGGTCGGGCGTTTACGATATCGATGGGCTGGCCAATCCGGGTTGGGTCGACGTTGCGACGCCCTGGGGAACGCCCTCCGACCAGATCCTGACCGGCAGTTTGGGCGGCGTGGCGATGGCGTTTTTGCCGCGACACGGGCGCGGCCATGTCCACAGCCCGACGACTGTGCCCTACCGCGCCAATATCGACGCGCTGAAACGCCTTGGGGTGACGGATGTGGTCAGCGTCAGCGCCTGCGGATCGTTCCGCGAGGACATGGCGCCAGGCGACTTCGTCATCGTCGACCAGTTCATCGACCGCACCTTTGCCCGCGAGACATCCTTTTTCGGCACCGGCTGCGTCGCGCATGTCAGCGTCGCGCAACCGACCTGTGCACGGCTGATGGAAGCCTGCGAAACCGCCGCTCGCGCTACCGGAGTCACCGTGCATCGGGGCGGCACCTATCTCGCAATGGAGGGACCGCAATTTTCATCGGTCGCCGAAAGCCGGATGTATCGCGGCTGGGGTTGCGACGTGATCGGCATGACCAACTTGCCAGAGGCGAAACTCGCCCGCGAGGCCGAGCTTTGCTATGCTTCGATCGCGATGATCACCGACTATGACAGCTGGCACCCGGATCACGGCACAGTCGATATCAGCGCGATCATCGCCACCCTGCACGGCAACGCCGACCATGCGCGGGCCACGGTGGCCGGGCTGCCCGCGTTACTGGGCGCAAGCCGCGACCCTTGCCCCTGCGGCTGCGACAGGGCACTCGACCACGCCATCATGACCGCGCCCGACAAACGCGACCCCGCGTTGCTTGCGAAACTCGACGCCGTCGCTGGCCGCGTCCTTTAGGGAATTCCCCATGAAAACCGTCCGCGACTACATCCGCACGATCCCTGATTTCCCGCACAAAGGGATTATGTTCCGCGATGTGACAACCCTGTTCTCGGACGCGCGGGGCTTTCGCATCGCCATCGACCAGTTGCTGCACCCCTATACCGGCACAAGGATCGACAAGGTCGTCGGGCTCGAGGCGCGGGGGTTCATCATTGGCGGTGCAATCGCGCACCAACTTGCCGTCGGCTTTGTGCCGATCCGCAAAAAGGGCAAACTGCCCGGCGCGGTGATCGCGCAGGACTACACGCTGGAATATGGACAGGCGACGATGGAGGTGCACGACGACGCGCTGGCCCCCGGCGAAAAGGTGCTCCTGGTCGACGACCTGCTGGCAACGGGGGGCACCGCCGAGGCGGGAATCAAGCTGATCGAGCGCCTGGGCGCAGAAGTGATCGGCTGCGCCTTCGTGATCGACCTGCCAGATTTGGGCGGGCGCAGATTGCTGGAAAACCTCGGCATGGCGGTGCATGCGCTCTGCGCCTTCGAGGGAGATTGAGGCGCAGTCAGGCGCGTGACTTCGTCGGAAAGCGGTAGCTTGGAGCCTAGAGCGGACGCTAAAGGTAATCAGGCGCTTCGTTAGTTCCCAACGTTCACCATACGCATCAATCGCTCCTCCTCAGCTTGGGCGTCAGCCTTGCTAAAGTACATCCACTTCTCGCGATTTTCTGTTTTCGGAACAATCTGCCAATTTTGAGGCACGTCCAGACCGCAAATCAAAACCCAATCGTCTGATCCGCGCCGGACTTTCCCACGGATTGGAATCTTGTGATCAACTTCGTGAGGTACGTCCGACTCTTCCATCATATTCCGCGCTTGCGCGATTGCCTCTCGCTTCGCTCCCCTCGGCGACATTGCTCGTTCGAGAGTCGCTTGGCATCGCTTTGGCCGTAACGCCTCGATGGCGCGACATGCGGTACAGTCTTTGGCTGATCGAGCAAATGCAGATGGATCTAGCCAGTCTCCGCATAGGCCACACTGTTTTGTCACCAGTTTATATCCTTCATCCGTTGGCTAGATCGGCATCGCGTATCACCTGCCCCACACCCTAACGCAACACCGCCCCCGGGTTCATGATCCCCAAGGGGTCCAGCGCCGTCTTGACGGCCCGCATCATCGCAAGTTTCACCGGGTCGCCGTAGCGTTCCAGATCGGCGACCTTGAGCCGGCCGATTCCGTGTTCGGCGCTGATCGATCCGCCCATCGCATGGGTCAGGTCATGCACCGCCGTCTTGATCGCCTCGCGTTGGTCCTCGTGATCGGCGCGGGTCCATCCCGGCAGCGGAATGATGTTGTAGTGCAGGTTGCCGTCGCCCAGATGGCCGAAACAGTTGATCCGGAAGTCGCCGATCGCGGCGATCACTGCCGGGGCCTTTGCGATGAAATCCGGGACCGCTGACAGCGGCAGGGAAATGTCGTGTGAACTGATCGCGCCGATGCGCCGGTTCGCCGCTGGTATCGTCTCGCGGATATGCCAGAAGGCATCGCGCTGCCCAAGACTCGAGGCGATCACGCCGTCGCTGACCAGACCCTTGGCCTCGGCGGCTTCGAACAGCCCTGCGAGGGCGTCGGCGGGCGACTGCCCCGCTGTCAGTCCAAGGTCGATCAGCACCATCCAGTCGGGAAGCGGATCAAGCGGATGCGGCACCCCGAGCCCAGTTTCGTCCAGAAAATCGACCCCCTGCCGCCCGATCAGTTCGAAGGCCGACACGCCGTCGCCGATCATCTCGCCCGCCAGCGCCAAGAGGTCCAGCGCCGCGGCGGGCGACGAAACCGCCAGCAGGGCCGCGCCGACCTCGGCAGGACGGGGAAACAACCGCAGGCTGGCGGCGGTGATCACCCCCAGCGTCCCTTCGGCGCCAATCAGCAAGTCGCGCAAGTCATAGCCGGAATTGTCCTTGCGCAGCCGTGACAGACCCTGCCAGACCGCGCCGTCCGCAGTCACAACTTCGAGGCCCAGACACAAAGCGCGGGCATTGCCATAGCGCAACACATTGACGCCACCCGCATTGGTGGACAGCAGACCGCCGATCCGCGCCGAACCTTCCGAGGCGAGCGAGAGCGGGAATAGCCGGCCGACCGCATCGGCGGCCTTCTGGACGTCGGCAAGGATCACCCCCGCCTCGGCCACCAGCACGTTTTCGGACGGAAAGACATCGCGTATCCGGTTCAGCCGCTCGAGCGATAGGATCACCGGCGCCGGGCCAACGGCCCTCAGTTGGCCGCCGACCAGACCAGTGCCGCCACCATAGGGCACGACGCCGACCCGCGCTGCCGCACAGGCGCGCACCACCGCCGCGACCTGGTCGGTATCGGCGGGCACGACGACATGGCCTTTGCCCTGCCAGCGGCCACGCGGTTCGCTCAGATAAGGGGCCGGATCGCGGAAAGCTGCTTCGGGCAGGATCGCCCGCAGCGTGTCGATGAATTCGGGGCTCGCGGGCTGCAGCATGGCCTCTCCTGTGCATCTCCAAAGGATGAAGCATGTTCGCGACGACGTGACAAGCAGCGGGAACGGCCCGGTGCTATTCGTCGTCGCGCAACGGGCGCGGTTCCAGCACAACGACGGTCGGGCGGTCCGGCAGGGTGCGCAGAGATACTTCGATTTCGCTGACCCCATCGCGGCGGATATCGAAATCGTTCACCATGCCGCGCAGGAACCCTTCGAGGCTGCCGTTGCGACCCGACCAGTGCATCGGGATCACAATCGACGATCGCAGGCGGTTCAAAATCCTGACCATAGTCGGATGATCGACCGTTAGCCCGCCATCCGCGGCTGCCATGACGACATCCATCCGCCCAAGGGCCGCGTATTGGGCAGCGCTGGGTTCCTGATGCAGATGCCCAAGATGACCGACGCACAGGCCTGCCACCTCGAACACGAAAATCGAATTGCCGTCGGGAATCATGCCGATGCCCTGACTGCGCATGTCGCTGGTGACGTTGCGCACCAGCATTTCCCCAAGGTCCAGGTCATGTTCCGCCGCAATCCCCGTTGTCGGCCAGCCTTTCAACGGATGGGTGATTGCGGGGTCAGGCGCTGTGGTGAAATGTCCGCTGTGGGCATTGTTCATGGTGACGATGTCCGGGGTGAAATCGGCGGTGCCGATCCAGCCGTTGAAATCGGTCACGACCGACAGGCCGCCGGTGGTTTGCAGCAAGAACATCGAGTGGTCGATGTGACGGATGCGCAGGGACTCATCCGGCACTGGGTCGCGAAAACCGGCCAGTTGCACATAGCCCAATCCGGGTGCTGCCTGCGACAGGGCGATACAATGGCTGGGCGTGCGGTCCTGGGCCGTTGCCGGCGCTGCGAGGGCCAGAAGGGCGACGATGCAAAAACCCGATTTCATGTCATTCACCTCCGATTGTCCAAAGATAGACCGCAGCGCGTGACTGTCACGCGGCGATGCGGCGATGGCGCAAACCGACCGGTGCAATTTGAAGCAGGATTATTGCCATCGAATCTGTTATGGTGGCGGCATGAAGTCAGTCTGCTGCGCCTCATTTCCAGGCAAAACCTCTTAGAAAAGCGCGCAAGAGATGCTTCTGAAAACCGCCGCACGTCGCGGCGGTTTTCCTGTCAGGCCCCTATCCCGCGCCCGTCTTGCCGCGCCGATCGCCCCGCAGGTTGGCGTAAAGAACGTGGTTGCGCCAGCGGCCGCCGATCTGCAGATAGCTTTGCGCAACCCCTTCGTACTTGTAGCCGCAGTTTTCCAGCAAGCGCCGCGAGGGCGTGTTTTCGGGCAGGCAACCGGCCTCGATCCGGCTGAGGTCAAGCGTCGTGAAGGCATAATGCACCATCGCCGCGATGGCTTCGCGCATGTAACCCTGCCGGGCATGGTGGGCGCCGATCCAATAGCCGGTCGTCGCCGCCTGTGCCGGACCCCGGCGAATATTGTCCAGCGTGATTGCGCCGATCAGCGCGTCGTCCTCGCGCCGGATCAGGAACAGCGGAACCGCCGTGGTGTTGGCGATTGAACGCTGTGCCCAGTAGACCCGGTTGGTAAAGGCCTTGCGGGTCAGGTGATCGGGTGCCCAGACGGGCTCCCACGGGGACAGGAATTCACGGCTGTCGCGGCGCAGGGCAGACCAGTGGGTGTAATCGGCATGTTGCGGCGGTCGCAGGGTCAGCCGTTCGGTGGCAAGCTGGACTTTCTTGCGCGCACCAAGCATCAGGCGGCCAGCCTCGCGCGCAGTTTTTCCAGACTCGGGGCCGCCTTTGCCGGGCCGTAAAGCGCCAGCGCGGTGCCCGCCTGCCCCGCCATCCGGGCGGCAAAATCGCGCACGTCGCCGGTGGTCACCGCGTCGATGTTCTGGATCACCTCGTCGATGCCGGGAATCCGGTCCCAGATCGACAACATCCGCGCCAGCCGTTCGGCGCGGTTGGACGGGCTTTCCAGCCCGATCAGCATGCCCGCCTTCATTTGGGTACGGGCGCGGGCGACCTCAGCGGTACTGATGTCGTCGGCGGCGCGCTTCATCTCGTCCACGGTGACCTGCACCAGTTCGGCAATCTGCCCGGCGGAAGTACCGGCATAAATCGTCGTCATGCCGGTATCCTCGTGCGCGCCCGCTTGGGCAAAGATGGTGTAGCACAGGCCGCGCTTTTCGCGGATTTCCTGAAACAGGCGCGATGACATACCGCCGCCAAGGGCCGCGGCATAGACCTGGGCGGTATAGATGGCGGGATCGCGATAATTCGGACCTTCCAGCGCCAGCGCGAAATGCACCTGTTCCAGCTTCTTGATCTCGCGCCGTTCATGGCCGTCGAAAAGAGCCGGTTGCAACAGTTCCGGCGGGCGGATGATCGTCGAAAGGTGGCCGAACAATTCCGTCGCCTGCGCGACGATGGCGTCATGATCGATGGCACCCGCCGCCGACAGGATCATCTGGCCGGGGCCGTAGTGTTCGGCAACGAACCCCGACAGATCGTCACGCTGAAACGCACTGATCCTTTCAGTCGGGCCAAGTATCGTGCGACCGATCGCCTGATCCGGGTAAGCGGCCTCTTGCAGCCAGTCAAAGATGATGTCGTCGGGGGTGTCGAGCGCCTGGCCGATTTCCTGCAGGATCACGCCACGTTCGACCTCGATCTCGGTGGGGTCAAAGACCGGGTTCAGCAGAATATCGGCGACGACATCCAGACCAAGGGCGACATCATCCTGCAGCAGGCGCACGTAGAAGGCGGTCATTTCCCGGCTGGTATAGGCATTGATGTAACCGCCCACGTCCTCGATCGCTTCGGCGATCTGCAGGGCGCTGCGGGTTTTCGTGCCCTTGAACGCCATGTGTTCCAGAAAATGCGCGATACCGTTCTGTTCGGTCCGTTCGTGCCGGCCGCCGGCCAGAACCCAGATGCCGATGCTGGCCGATTTCAGCCCCGGCATGTGTTCGGTGACAATGCGGAAACCGTTGGGCAAGGTGTGTTGCTGGATGGTCACTGGCCGATACGCTCGCGGATGAAGGATTGCAGTTTGGGCAGGTCGTGGGGGACGCGGCTAAGGCGTTCGGGGCGGTCGAACAGGTCCGCCATGCGGGGCGGCAAGGCGGGCCGGATACCGCAGGCCTGTTCCACCGCGTCGGGGAATTTGGCCGGATGGGCGGTGGCGAGGGTGACCATCGGAGTGCTGCCAAGGTGCTGTTCGGCGACGTGGACGGCGACGGCGGTATGCGGGCAGAGGATTTCGCCAGTGGTTGCTGCCTGGCGTTTGATCATCGCCTTTGTCTCGGCCTCGAACGCCCGTCCGCTGACAAAGGTCTCGCGCAGCAACTGGATCGCGCCTTGGGAAATCGTGAACGCGCCCTTGGATTTGAGGTCATCCATCTGCGCGGCCACCACGGCCCCGTCGCGCCCATAGGCATCGAACAGGGCGCGTTCAAAGTTTGACGAAACCTGAATATCCATCGACGGGCTGATTGAGGCTTTGACGCCCTCTTTGCGCTGTTCGCCGGTGGTCAGGGTCCGGTGAAGGATGTCGTTCTGGTTGGTCGCCACGATCAGCCTGTCGATCGGCAGGCCCATCTGTCTGGCAATGTAGCCCGCAAAGATGTCGCCGAAATTGCCGGTCGGGACGGCGAAACTGACCTTGCGGAGCGGCGCGCCAAGCGACACTGCAGCGCTGAAATAGTAGACCACCTGCGCCAGAACCCGACCCCAGTTGATGCTGTTCACGCCGGCCAACTGCACATCGTCGCGGAAGGCGAAATCGTTGAACATGTCCTTGAGGACCGCCTGACAGTCGTCGAAATCGCCGTCCATCGCCAGTGCATGCACGTTGGATTCCGTCGGGGTGGTCATCTGGCGGCGCTGGACTTCGCTGATCCGGCCATGCGGGAACAGGATGAAGACATCGACGTTTTTCAGGCCGCGAAACGCCTCGATCGCCGCCGATCCGGTATCGCCGCTGGTCGCGCCGACGATGGTGATGCGATTGCCCGACCGGGTCAGGGACGCCTGAAACATCTGACCGATCAACTGCATGGCGAAATCCTTGAACGCCAGAGTCGGACCGTGGAACAATTCCAACAGGAAATGGTTCGGGGCGATCTGGACCAAGGGGGCGCGGACCGGATGGGCGAATCCGGCATAGGCGGCGGCGATCAGCTTGCGGAACGTCGCATCGTCGAAGGTATCGCCGATGAACGGGCGCATGACGGTGAACGCGATCTGTTCATAGGTCTGCCCCGCCATCGCGGCGATCTGGGCCGGGTCCAGCACCGGCACCGACGCGGGCACATAAAGCCCGCCGTCGCGGGCCAGGCCGGTCAGCATCGCCTCTTCGAAATTCAGCGCCGGGGCGGTGCCGCGGGTCGAGACGTATTGCATCAGGCAGGGCCCTTTCGGCGCAGGGTGCGGGTGATCAGAAAGCCCGACATCACGGCCCAGACAAGGGCCAGCGAAAACCAGGTGATCGCATAGTTCAAGTGATCGTTGGGAATGACCGAAGTGTCCAGCGGCAGGGGGATGCGTTCAGGATCGGGCGGGGTCGCGGTGCGGACAACCAGCAACACCGGGTCGGTGTTCAGGGCGGCGGCCATTGCGGGCAGGTCGCGGGCGAACCAGATGTTTTTTGCCACGTCGGGGGCGGGCGTCCAGCCGTCGACTTCATCGGGCCATAGCAGGTTGCCGGTCAGGGTGACGTCGGTGGCGCTACGGGCGTCGTCCTTGGCCTCGAGGCCAACAAAGCCGAGGTCGGCCAGAACCCGGCGGCCATCGGTTTCGAAAACGGCGATGTTGCGATACCCGGCGCCAAAGTCGTCAACCGTTGTCAGCACATGAATTTCCTGCCCCGGCAGGTCGCCGGTGGCGGTGACGGCCAGATATTCGTCTGGATCTTCGGCGGGGTCGGCGGGCAGCACGATCGGAGCGGCGGCGATGCTGGCGTCGATCTGCGCCAGAATGGTCTCTTTCCAATGCAGTCGCTGGACCTGCCAGACGCCAAGGGCCACAAGAATGGCAACGCCGACGACGCCCATCAGAATTGGAAAGAACGCGCGGGCCACGGTGCCCCTCCCCCCGTTGCAAAGAAAAACGCGCGAGGGCCCCCGCGCGCTTGGTGGTATGTCAAGGTGGGTTTCACCCACCCTACGCTGTTGTAGGTTGGGTGAGACTCACCAAGCCCGATCAGCCGCCCCAGATGTAGACGGCGGCAAACAGGAACAGCCAGACCACGTCGACAAAGTGCCAGTACCAGGCGGCAGCCTCGAACCCGACGTGGTTTTCAGGGGTAAAGTGTCCGGCATAGACGCGCAGCAGACAGACCCCCAGAAAGATCGTCCCGATCAGCACATGAAAACCGTGGAACCCGGTCGCCATAAAGAAGGTCGCGCCATAGATATTGCCGGAGAAGCCAAAGGCGGCGTGGCTGTATTCGTAGACCTGGAGCACCGTAAAGAAGGCGCCCAGCACGATCGCCAGAATCAAGCCGTTTTTGACGTCCTGGCGGTTGTTTTCATGAACCAGCGCGTGGTGCGCCCAGGTCGCGGCCATCCCCGAACACAGCAGGATCAGCGTGTTCATCAGCGGCAGGTGCCAGGGGTCAAAGGTTTCGATCCCCGCGGGCGGCCAGACACCGTCTGTGCCGGGGCTGAGCGGCCCCATCGGATACATCGCGTTCTTGAAGAAGTTCCAGAACCAGACCACGAAAAACATGATCTCGGACATGATGAACATGATGAAACCGTAGCGCAGGCCGATCTGCACGACAGGCGTATGATCGACACCGTTTTCGCCTTCGGCAACGACATCGGACCACCAGGCGAACATGGTATACAGCACCCCGGCCAGCCCGATCAGGAATGGATAGGGCATCGCCGAATTGTGCATCCAGAGCACCGCGCCGAACAGCATCGTAAAGGCCGACACAGCCCCGGTCAGCGGCCAGATCGAGGGGTTGAGGATGTGGTAGTCGTGGTTCTTTGCGTGCGCCATGCGATTGGCTCCCCCTCGTGAGGTTTCTTAGTTGGTGTCTATGGCGCTATCGGCGGTGTTTGTCAAAGCCGCCTGCTGCGCCTCGGGCGGCAATTCGGTTTCGTAAAAGGTGTAGCTCAGAGTGATCTCGTGGACGTATTTTCCCTCGCGGTCATCGACGATGGCCGGATCGACGAAAAAGCTGACGGGCATCATGACGGTTTCACCCGGTTGCAGGATCTGCTCGGTGAAACAGAAACATTCGATCTTGTCGAAGAAGCCGCCGGCGGCGTCGGGAACCACGTTGTAGGTGGCCTGCCCGGCGATGGGCCGGTCGGTGGGGTTGTGGGCTTCGTAGAAGGCCAATGCGGTTTCACCGATCCGAACGGTCATCTGCCGCTGCGCCGGTTTGAACGTCCACGGCATGGCGCGGTCCAGCGAGGCGTCAAAGCGCACGACGACTGTCTGATCAAGGATCACGTCGCTGCCTGTGCTGGCGACGCCGGTCGTGCCGGCAAAACCGGTCACCTTGCAGAACCAGCTGTAAAACGGCACCGAGGCCGCGGTCAGCCCGATCATTACGACGACGATGCCGGCAAGTTGGGTGGCCGTCTTTTGCGACCCGCTCAGCGTTTGGCCGAACAGTTTCATTGGCCCGCCTCGGGCTGCGGTTCCAGTTGCGGGCGCGCCACATGATCGAAGGATTCGAATTTGCCGGCGTCGCCCAGCGCGATCACCTTGACCACGGTGAGGCCAAAGACGATGGCGACGAACCCGGCCAGAAGCAACCCGAGGCCGCGATTGCGGCCGCGCCGCCGTCCGTGCAGTTCATGTTCAACGTGGATCGCCATCAGACCCCCCCGACCCGCAGTACGGCATCGATCAGCAGGGCGACGAAATGCCCGAACAGGTAGTAAAGCGAGACCTTGAACACCTGCTTTTCGACCTTGAAATTGTCGGCGATAGCCAGTTCGTCGGTCCGTTTCCAGATGTCCCAGGCGCCCTTGAGGAACCAGAGGTTCAGCACCACAGCCGTCGCCAGATAGACCGGACCGCCGATTGACGTGAAGCCGAGGCCGATCGCTACCGGGACCAGCAAGATCGTGTAGGCCAGCACGTGATTGCGCGTCACCCGCGCCCCGTGGGTTTCGGTCAACATCGGCACGCCGGCGTCGCCATAATCGGATTTGACGAACAGCGCCAAGGCCCAGAAATGCGGTGGCGTCCACATGAAGATCAGGGCGAACATCAGGACTGATTCAACCGATACACCGCCCGTCGCCACAGCCCAGCCAATCATCGGCGGAAAAGCTCCGGCTGCGCCGCCGATGACGATGTTCTGCGGGGTCAGGCGTTTCAGCCAGACCGAATAGATCACGACGTAAAAGAAGATGGTAAAGGCCAGCAGCCCGGCAGCAAGCGCATCGGTCGCGAGCCACAGCAGGACCGTGGCAAAGACCGACAGGGTCAGACCGAGTCCGAGCGCCTCGCCCGGCTGCACCCGACCTGCGGGTATCGGGCGGCGGGCGGTGCGCTTCATCTTTGCGTCGATGTCGGCGTCCCACCACATGTTCAGCGCGCCAGACGCCCCGGCCCCAACGGCAATGCACAGGATCGCGACGAATCCGATGAATGGGTGGACGGGGACCGGCGCGACCAACAGCCCGACCAGCGCGGTAAAGACCACCAGCGACATCACGCGCGGTTTGAACAGGGCGAAATAATCGCCCAATTCGGCCTCTTGCACAGCCTCTTGCCCGGTGGGTTGCAGGGTCACGTCAGTCATGCGGCCTTCCGTTCAGGACGTTCGGTAAAAAAGCCCGTCAAACCCGTCTTGGGTTACACAGGGTTCTGCACCTTGGCTTCCAGAAGCCAGGCATCGTAGGTTTCCTGGCTTACGACCTTGACCGTGATCGGCATGAATGCGTGGTCCTTGCCGCACAACTCCGAACACTGGCCGAAATATATACCTTCCCGCTCTGGTGCGAACCAGAGATGTGCCAGACGCCCCGGCACAGTGTCCTGCTTGACCCCGAATGCCGGGATCGTCCACGAGTGTATGACATCCGCGCCGGTCAGTTCCAGCACCACGACCTTGCCGACAGGGATCACTACCGCAGTATCGGTCGCCAGTTTGAATTCGGCGTCACTATAGCCAAAATCGGCCAGCTCGGCGCTGATCGCGGGGCTCAGGTTCCCCTCGCCGCTGCCGATCATGTAGCTGTCGAACCGGATCGCCTCGTCGGTATATTCATAGTTCCAGAACCACTGGTTGCCTGTCACCTTGATGTGGATGTCACCGGCCGGAATCTCTTGCTGCTTGAACAGGACGGGCAGCGAAAATGCACCAATGAACACCAGAATCACGATCGGGACGATGGTCCAAGCCACCTCGAGCGGCGAATTGTGGGTGAATGTCTTGGGCGTCGGGTGGACGCGGCTGTTGTAGCGTACACACACCCAGGCCAGCAGGCCGACGACGAACAGCGAAATCACCGTGATGATGATCAGCAGCATGTGGTCGAGCCAGTGGATATCCCGCGCCAGTTCGGTGGCCGCCGGTTGCCAGCCCATCAGTCCGTTGACCGGGTGGCCGACGATCTCGAGGTCCTGAGTGACGTCCTGGGCCTGTGCGACCCCGGCAAGGAACAGCCCGGCAGTGGCCCAAAGCGAAGTGGCGAGATGTGTCAGTCGCATGTCATACCCTGTCATTCGTGGCGCGCGCGGCACCTCTGGCAGGGATCACCGCCGCTGGCGCGGACGGAATCCCGTTGTATCTGACGCTGCTGATCCCATATCCTGACGGACAACTCAAGAAGTGCTGATGCGGCAAAGGGCCGCTTTTTGCGGCACCTGCCCGCCTGCAAAGGATTTTCCCATGCCGACTGCGCCATTTCGCCCTTTCGAAACCCTGCTTGATCAGGACGCCGCCCTGCTGCAATTGCGTGCGGCCGTCGCCGGGGCCGATGATGGCGAACTGTTTCTGGAGCGCCGGCGGTCCGAAATCCTGTCATTTGACGACGGCCGGGTGAAAACCGCGAGCTATGATGCCTCTGAAGGGTTCGGACTGCGCGCCGTACGTGGCGACACCGCCGGCTATGCCCATTCGACCACGATCGACGAACACAGTCTGCGCCGCGCTGTCGCCACTGCCCGGCTGGCTGTCGGCGATGGCGGTGGCGTGCTGGCGGACGGCCCCACCGGGACCAACCGCAAGCTTTATCCCGACACCGACCCGATGGAGCAGGCGACGTTTCCTGCCAAGATCGACATTCTGCGCGAGATCGATGCCTTTGCGCGGGGCCTCGACCCACGCGTGGTGCAGGTCAGCGCCTCCCTTGCCGCCAGCCTGCAGGAGGTGGTGATCCTGCGCCCCGAGGGCACCCTTGTGACCGACATCCGGCCAATGTCGCGTCTCAGCGTCTCGGTCATCGTCGAAGACAACGGCCAGCGCGAAAGCGGCCATGCCGGCGCCGGTGGCCGGGCCGGTCTGATCGGCCTGATCGCGCCCGCCCACTGGCAGGACGCGGCACGCGAGGCGCTACGGATCGCGCTGGTCAATCTGACAGCCGAACCTGCCCCGGCTGGCGTGTTCGACGTGGTGCTTGGCCCCGGCTGGCCGGGGATTTTGTTGCACGAGGCTGTCGGCCACGGGCTCGAGGGCGACTTCAACCGCAAGGGCACGTCCGCCTTTGCCGGGCTGATGGGCCAACAGGTCGCTGCCAAGGGCGTCACCGTGCTGGACGACGGCACGATCCCCGACCGGCGCGGGTCGATCACAGTGGATGATGAAGGCACGCCGTCGGCCCGCAATGTGCTGATCGAGGATGGCAAGCTGGTCGGGTTCATGCAGGACCGACAGAATGCCCGGTTGATGGGCGTCGCGCCGACGGGGAACGGGCGGCGCGAGAGTTTCGCCCATATCCCGATGCCCCGGATGACCAACACCTTCATGCTGGCGGGCGAGGCGACGTCGGAATCGCTTGTGGCCGCGTTGAAAGACGGCATCTATGCGGTGGGATTCGGCGGCGGGCAAGTCGATATCACCAACGGCAAGTTCGTGTTTTCCTGCACCGAGGCTTACCGGGTCAAGAACGGCAAGATCGGTGCCCCCGTCAAGGGCGCAACACTGATCGGTGACGGCGCGACGGCGTTGAAACATATCCGCGGGATCGGCAACGATCTGGCGATGGACCCCGGCATCGGTAACTGCGGCAAGGCCGGGCAGTGGGTGCCAGTCGGCGTCGGCCAGCCCAGCCTTCTGATCGGCGGGCTGACGGTGGGGGGGGCGGTGGCGTGATTCCTGTTCGCTCCGCTGTTGGGGGACCAGTAGAT
>JBBKXP010000289.1:0-7811 GCA_037969545.1 Paracoccaceae bacterium
CCTTTACAGCCATCTGGACGACCGGCTGGCCCTGCCCCTGATCGCCCGGCTGAACGCCGAACCCGACCTGTGCATCGGTGACAATCAACCCTACAGCGGCCATCTGCCCGACGACGCCATTGATCGGCACGCCTTGCAACCGGGGCGGCCGAATGTTCTGATTGAACTGCGCAACGATCTGATCGCCGACGCTGAAAGTCAGGCATACTGGGCCGCACGGCTGGCCCCGATCCTGACCGAAGTGCTGGCCGCATCCGGCCTCTGAAAGGAACCGACATGGACGACCAGACCCGCACCGAGATTGAGGCCGCTGCCTTTCGCGCCCTGCGCGACCATCTGATCAATCAGCGCCCGGACGTGCAGAACATCGACCTGATGAACTTCGCCGGGTTCTGCCGCAACTGCCTCTCGCGCTGGTATCAGGAAGCCGCCGAAGCACGCGGGATCGCGATGACCAAGGACGAGGGGCGGGCCACGTTTTACGGGATGCCCTTTGCCGACTGGCAGGGTCAGCACCAAACCGACGCAGACCCGGCCAAGCAGGCCGCGTTCCGCGAGGCCTTTGCGACCAACCTGGGGGCAAAACGGTGATCGCCGGCGCCCGTGCGGTTCTCTGGGTGCGGCTTGACCGACCCGGCAACAATGCCTGCCGGTTCGCCGAAACCGGGGGCGACCTGCTGATCGAAGGATCGCTAATGGCGGACGGCGAGGAATCGATGCACTATCGGATCCGCGCCCACGAATCCGGTGCGACCCAGCGGGCGCGGATCGACATCGCCGACCAGATGCACGTCATTGAACGCACTCCCGAAAGGGTTTGGACGCTGAACGACGTGGCCACCGATATCGGCCCCACCGTCCGCGACATCGACCTTGGCCTGACCCCGGCGACCAAGACGCTGGTGATCCGGCGGCTCGATCTGGCGATTGGCGACACAGCAGACATCACCACCGCCTGGCTTGACCCGTCCGACTGGGCGCTGAAACCGTTGCGCCAGACCTATCGGCGAACCGGCGAACTGACCTACAACTACACCGCGCCCGACTATGACTACGCCGGTGAATTCGTGGTTGACGACTATGGAATCGTGCGGACTTTTCCCGGACTCTGGCAGGCGCAGGACTAGGCCGTTCGCGTTAGGCTCAGACCGCCGCCTTGCGGCTTTCCTCAAGATAAATCTCGCGCAACCGCGTCGCGACAGCGCCGACTGCGCCTGACCCGACCGGGGTGCCGTCGATCTGTACGACAGGCATGACGAACATGCTGGCCGAGGTGATGAACGCCTCGTCGGCTCCCTGCGCCTCTGCCACCGTAAACGCCCGCTCCTCGACCTTCATCTGCGCCTCGGCGGCGAACCGCAGGACCGCAGCGCGGGTGATACCATGCAGGATTTCGTGGCCCAGATGCCGGGTGATAATGGTACTGCCCTTGACGATGTAGGCGTTGTTGCTGGTCCCTTCGGTCACATGGCCGTTCTCGACCATCCAGGCATCATCGGCGTCCGCCTTTTTCGCCATCATCTTGCCCATCGACGGATAGAGAAGCTGCACCGTCTTGATATCACGTCGCCCCCAGCGGGCATCGTCGATGGTGATCACTTTCATGCCCTTTTGGGCCATTGGATTGTCGGCCATGCCCGGTTTGTTCTGGGTGAAAAGCACGATGGTCGACGGCGTCGTCGCCGGATCGGGAAAGGCGAAATCGCGGTCGCCCGGCGCGCCACGGGTGATTTGTAGGTAGATCATGCCATCGGTGACGTCGTTCAGGCGGACCAGTTCGCGATGAACCGCCAGTAGATCCTCGGTGCCGAGGGGGCTGGCCATGTCGAGTTCGGACAGCGACCGCGCTAGCCGAGCCGCATGACCGTCAAAATCGATCAGCTTGCCGCCCAGCACGCTTGTCACCTCGTAAACCCCGTCAGCCATCAGGAACCCACGATCAAAGATGCTGATCCTGGCCTCGGCCTCGGGCAGGTAGTCGCCATTCAGGTAAACGGTGCGCATGCGATCTTCCCCACAGTTCAGGCCGCGGCGGATGCTCCCCCGGCAGCGGCATATTGCAACGGTTGGTCGCGGTCTTGGGCCAGCAGTGGCGGCCCGTCAAGAACTGTCACTGCGCGATCGGCCCCGGGCGGAACGATTTTGTCGAAATGTTGATCCGGCCCCAATCGTCCATCGCCACCTCTGCGCCTGTCAGCCGATCTTTCAGAACCCAGCGCCCCGACCGCTCATGCAATCCGATCGGATGCACTATCCTGTTGGACCTGCCAACGTCCAGACGAACGATCAGCGCCCCTCGGACCGCCCCAGCAAGCGCCGCAAGGCGTGTATCCGGGACGTCCAACTGTCCAGCGTCGTGCAAGAACTGATCGCGGCCAAGGGCCATTAGTGCACGGGTCTGGTCGGGGAACGCCTCCCAAATCTTGGCGCTGGCACGGGCGGCGGCGGCACCCATGCCAAGCGCCGTAATCCGCACCGACGCCGCGGACAAAATCAAACCCATCGCCGCCGCTTCGTCACGGTCCAGCCCGGTTAGCCGGGTGCGGTATTCAAAGCCCAGTTCAATCCCGCCCTGATTACCCTGAAAGACGATGATCGGCAGACCTGCCTCGGTCAGAGCATCGACATCGCGAAGGATCGTGCGTTGGCTGACCTCAAGTTCAGTCGCCAGTGCCGCGCTGGTCAGACGACCCCGGTTCTGCAAAAGCAACAGCATATGAAGCAGGCGCGCAGCACGCATTGAAAATCAAACCTGACAAGAGATGACATATAAGACCTTCTATACCGGTACAAACCACCGGACCAGAAAAAGGATCATCCCATGTCCCTCGTCAGCTACGGCACCGGCACCAAAGACGACCCGTGGCAACTGAAAACGCCGCCCCTCGGTTCTGATTATCTGGTCTGGCGGGAGCCCGAAGCCGCGCCGCCACGCCTTGTGGTGCAAGTTGGTGGCACGCAACTTGCCTATGCCTTGCGCGCCATCGACGACTGCCATGCGATGCTCAAGGCGCACGGCGACTGGATGCCGCTTGGCAACGCCGACGAAGGCAAATCAACGCCCGGGGGCAGCATCGAACACTGGGCCCGCGACCCCGGCAACCCTGTTGGCGGCTACTACGGGTTGCGCAACGGCTACCGGGGGCGGTTTGCAAACTACGTCACCCCGGTGATGGAGAAGTTGGGTCTGATTGAACTTGAACACGCGGCACGCAACAATCGGGCCCGGGCGATCTGACAAAGGCAGATGGCGCCACGGTCAATAATCCCGCATGCCCAATGTGCCGAAGATGCAATGACGGCTGCAATCACTGGCGTCCTTGCCGATTGCATCCGGACGCAGGTTCAGCGCCACCGCCGGGCCCTCAAACCGCAAATCGTCGCATTCGCTGTCATTGGGATAAGGCCCGGTGTCGTCGCCAAAGGCAATATTTGCGCATTGCGTCGCCGCGAGTGAAGCGGTCATGTCCCACAGCCTGATCTCGCCGGCCTGATATCGCGCGCTGCAATCGGTGGCATCCTGACCGACGTTTTCCCAACCCAGGCCGTTGGCCATGCCCGACCCGAAAAACCTGCGGTCGTCGCATTCGCCATCATTGGGATACCGGCCCGTATCGCTGCCAAAGGCAATTCCGTCGATCACCAGACCGGGGTCGACGGGCAACGGCACAGCGTCCGTACTACCACCGGCAATGGCAATCGTGCCCGCTTCGAATGCGGTGCGGCAGTCGGTTGCATCATGTTTGATATCGGCGTCCAGCAAGGGCGTATTGGTCATTCCCACCCCTTCAAACCGGGGGTCGTCGCATTCGCCGTCATTCGACCACTGACTGGCGTCATCGCCAAACGCGACCGACAGGGCAAACGCCGGGCCTGAAACAAGAAACATCACTGAAATCGCTGCTGACAGAATTTGCATCCTGATACTCCCTCAAATCTGCATTGCACCCGCAAGTCTACGCCGCCAATCAAACGATGCAATCGACAGATTCTGCAGAAGACGCAGATCTACCCGACCAACAATCCCGATCTGCCGCGTTGCAAAGCCCATCTGCCCGGCATTATATCGGCCTCCAGACAGGGAGACGCGCAATGACCAATTACCTTGAATTCGAAAAATCGCTGGCCGAGATCGAAGGCAAGGCAGAAGAACTGCGCGCCATGGCCCGCGGCAGCACCGAAATGGACATCGAGAAAGAGGCCAAGGCGCTCGACAAAAAGGCCGCCGACCTGCTGACCAGCCTTTATGCGGATCTGTCGCCCTGGCGCAAATGTCAGGTCGCCCGGCACCCCGACCGGCCCCATTGCAAAGATTATATCGACGCCCTTTTCACCGAGTACACTCCGCTTGCGGGCGATCGGAATTTTGCCGACGATCATGCAATCATGGGCGGTCTGGCGCGGTTCGATGGACGCTCCGTCATGGTCATTGGTCATGAAAAGGGCAACGACACCAAGTCCAGGATCGAACGCAACTTTGGTATGGCCCGCCCCGAGGGCTATCGCAAGGCGATCCGCCTCATGGATCTGGCCGACCGTTTCGGCCTGCCCGTCATCACCCTTGTCGACACACCCGGCGCCTACCCCGGGAAGGGCGCCGAGGAGCGTGGCCAATCCGAAGCGATTGCCCGCGCCACCGAAAAATGCCTGGCGATCCGGGTGCCGCTGATCAGCCTGATCATTGGCGAAGGTGGATCGGGCGGCGCGGTTGCCTTTGCCACGGCCAACCGGGTGGCGATGCTGGAACATGCGATCTATTCGGTGATCAGCCCCGAAGGCTGCGCCTCGATCCTCTGGAAAGACGCCGAAAAAATGCGCGAGGCCGCCGAGGCCCTGCGCCTCACCGCCCCGAACCTGCGCGAACTTGGTGTTTGCGACGTGATCGTCAAGGAACCTGTCGGCGGTGCCCACCGCGACCCCGCCGCTGCGATCAAATTCGTGCACGACGCCATCGCCGGTATGCTGCAGGACCTCGACGGCAAATCTGGCAAGGACTTGCGCAACGACCGGCGACAGAAATATCTGGGCCTGGGCTCCAAAGGCCTCGCTGCATAAGGTGCGGCGGCTGACCGGATTCGCCGCAACCCTGCTATTCGCGGCCCTGCCCGCCATTGCCAACGAGACCGGCCTGATGGACCGCACGGTCATCTTCAAGGTCATGACGTGGGACGATCCGGACCTCCCCTATCTGATCAGCCGCGATTTTGTCGGCGTTGTCGGTGATGGTCCCGAATTCGGGATGCAGCGCGAAGGCTTCATCGGCATCGACGTTGTCCCCGTCCTGATCGACGTCAGTGCCGACCGGATCACCTTCAGCTATGCCACCGCGGACCCCGGCACCTTTGCACTGGCCGGTTTCAATGGCTACACCCTGCGATTTCCCATCGACTGCGTCCTGATTTCGGATGCCGCCATTGACCTTGGCGGCACGTCCCTGCCACTCAAACCCGACGCCTTGACCATCACCCCGCAAAGCCTGTCGCTGAACGTCGCAGGCCTTCCCTTTGACCGCGACGACAAGATAACCCTGAACCTTACCGTGCAGGATTGTCCGCTATCCTGAATGGCCACGTCGCCCTGACGATTTGCACCGGCCAGTCGGCATCATCGGCGTCCCGGTCAAACCCGGCCCTGATGCCGCGCAGCATGTCCTGACAGTGTCCAAAATCCTACGCCATGGTCGCCCATGCCAACTGCGCCGCGGTTTCGACCGCACAGGGACGCACCGATCGCAATCGCATCAGTGCCGCCGCAGGCTGTTCACCCGCCGCGATCATCAGACGCAACGCCGCCATGCCAGACCGGCCGCAGCCACCATGACAATGCACCAGAACCCGGCCACCGCGCGCCAACGCCGCAAGTGCGACCGCCTGCGCTTCGGGCCAGGCAGCCAGCACACCCGCATCCGGCGCACCAAAATCCGCCACCGGCAGGTGCCGCCATGCGATCCCCGCCGCCGCCAGATCGACGGGCAACCCTGCCGCCCCCTTGCGCGACAATTCGGACAACGGCGTCATGCTGATCACCAGCGCCGGACACCACGCCAAAAGCCGGTCGCGGTTGGTCGCATAATGCCGGGTCCGCCCTGGAATGGGCGTAATCGCCAAACTGCCGCCACCGACTGGCAGATCAAAGATCGCGAACTCCTGCATCCAGATCCCATATCATCGCCAAAACGCCAATATCAGGTTAGTGTGCGGCATGGCCGACGACAAAGACCTTTCCGAAGAACGCACAGAGCTTGCCGAAAGCCGGACCGATTGGGCCGAAGACCGCACGATTCTGGCCAACGAACGCACATTTGCCGGATGGATGCGGACCGGCATGGCGTCGCTGGCCGTAGCGATTGGACTGAAGGCTGTTTTCGGCGATTTCAGTCCGACCTGGATCGCCAAGGCTGCCGCGACGATCTTTGTCGTCTGCGCCATCGCAATCTTCGTCGCCGCGGCCCAACGCTCGCAGAAAACTCAAGTTCGGATCGACAGTCACAGCACCGATCCGCAGCCATCCCGCCGCATGATGATCATCGCCGGTGTCTTTGTCTTCGGTTCGCTGGCAATCGGCGCGATCCTCTGGTTGCTCTGACCCCGGTGGACCTTGCCCCGCGTGCGCCCTACTCTTGCCGGGTCAGACGAATCCAAGGGCACCCATGACCGATATTCCCGCGAGACCCTATCAGGTGCTGGCCCGCAAATACCGGCCCGAAACTTTTGCCGATCTGGTCGGACAGGACGCGATGGTGCGCACCCTGAAAAATGCCTTTGCCGCTGACCGGATTGCCCAGGCGTTCATGATGACGGGGATCCGTGGAACCGGCAAGACGACGACGGCGCGGATCATCGCCAAGGGGCTGAATTGCATCGGCCCCGATGGCAAAGGCGGGCCGACGACGGACCCATGCGGTAAATGTGAACATTGCGTTGCGATCATGGAAGGCCGACACGTCGACGTGATGGAGATGGACGCCGCCAGCCGCACCGGCGTCGGCGACATCCGCGAAATCATCGATTCGGTGCACTACCGGGCCGCCAGCGCCCGTTACAAGATCTACATCATCGACGAAGTGCACATGCTGTCGACCAACGCCTTCAACGCCCTGTTGAAAACGCTCGAAGAACCCCCCGCGCACGTCAAGTTCATCTTTGCCACCACCGAAATCCGCAAGGTGCCGGTGACGGTCCTGTCGCGCTGCCAGCGGTTCGACCTGCGCCGCATCGAACCCGAGGTGATGATTGCCATGTTGCAAAAGATCGCCAAGGCCGAAGGTGCGCAGATCAGCGACGACGCGCTCGCCCTGATCACCCGCGCCGCCGAAGGATCGGCCCGCGACGCCACGTCGCTGCTCGATCAGGCGATCAGCCACGGGGCTGGCGAAACATCCGCCGATCAGGTCCGCGCGATGCTGGGGCTGGCCGACCGTGGGCGCGTGCTGGACCTGTTCAACATGATCCTCAAGGGCGAGGCCGCTAAGGCACTGACCGAACTGTCGGGCCAGTATGCCGACGGCGCCGACCCGCTCGCCGTGCTGCGCGATCTGGCCGAAATCACCCATTGGATCAGCGTTATCAAGATCACGCCCCAAGCATCCGAAGACCCGACGATCAGCCCGGACGAGCGCGCCCGGGGGCAACGGATGGCGGCAGATTTGCCGATGCGGGTGCTGACCCGGATGTGGCAAATGCTGCTGAAATCGCTCGAAGAGGTCGCCATCGCGCCAAACGCGATGATGGCCGCCGAGATGGCGGTGATCCGGTTGACCCATGTCGCCGACCTGCCCACCCCCGACGAACTGGTGCGCAAGCTGCAAAATG
>JBBKXP010000290.1:0-2784 GCA_037969545.1 Paracoccaceae bacterium
GCTGGAACCGTACCAACCGTTGTGGTTCGAGGAACCGGTGCCGCCCGACAATGTCGCGGCAATGGCGCGGGTGTCGCGCGCCACGTCGATCCCGATTGCGACGGGTGAGCGGCTGACCACCAAGGCCGAGTTTGCGCCGGTGTTGCGTGAGGGGGCGGCGACGATATTGCAACCCGCTTTGGGGCGCGTCGGTGGTATCTGGGAGGCCAAGAAGATCGCCGCGATGGCTGAGGCTTACAACGCCCAGATGGCGCCGCATCTGTATGCCGGGCCGGTGGAATGGGCGGCGAACATCCAGCTGGCCGCCAGCATTCCCAACATCCTGATGGCCGAAACCATCGAAACCCCGTTCCATGCGGCACTGATCAAGAACACGATCCGGGTCGAGGGCGGCTATATCGAACTCCCCGAAGGACCGGGGCTTGGCATTGATTTCGACGAAGAATTGGCCCGCACCCATCCGCTGACCGACACCGGGCTGCATCTGCAAATGCAGGAGGGGCCGATCAGCTATCACGAGCAAAACAGCTTTGCAGGTGGGGCACCGGTCAAGGAATAGCGCGCAAAGGCTTTTCATTCCGCGCCGCAGCGGCTATCCATGAACCACGTTCAAGGAGACCCGGATGGCTGGTATCGTCGAAAAGCGCCGTATGGCCCTGCGTGAGCGATTGGTCGACATCGCCAAGGCGACGATCACCGCCGATGGCCTGCCTGCCTTGCGCGCCCGCGATCTGGCAGCGCAGGCGGGCTGTGCGGTGGGCGCGATCTACAACGTCTTTGGCGACCTGACCGACCTCGTGCTGGCGGTCAACGCCCGCACTTTCGAACGACTGGGCGCGACAGTCAGCGAGGCGCTGGCAGAGGCTGAAATGGATCCGGTTGAACAGCTAGTGGCCATGTCCAAGGCCTATCACCGCTTTGCCGCCGAAAATCACAACGTCTGGCGCGCCCTGTTCGACGTCGACCGCCCTGCCGAGCAGGATGCGCCCGATTGGTATCTGTCGGAAATGGCGCGGCTGCTGGCCTACATCGACACACCATTGTCGGTCATTTTTCCGCAGATGGCGGCGCAGGACCGCACCCTGTTGACCCGCGCGTTGTTTTCATCCGTCCACGGCATCGTCTTGCTGGGGCTGGACCGCGCCAGTTCGGGCGTGCCTGCGGCGCAGATCGACCACATGATCGGCCTACTGCTGCGCCAGTTGACTCAGAAACAATCGGTTTCATGAACGACGTTCATTTTATTCTTGAACAATGTTCACGGTCTTGCTATATGCAATTCATGAACAATGTTCACGAAAGGAACCGACGATGTTCAAGACCCTTGCGACCCTGATCACCGGGGCCAATGCCCGCGCCGAGGACCGTGTGCGCGACGCCTTTGCGATCGAGCTGATCGACCAGAAAATCCGCGAGGCCGAAGGCAGTCTGAAAGCCGCCAAGGCCACGCTGGCCAGCCTGATCCAACGCCAGCGCAGCGAAGAACGGCAGAAACAGGCGCTCGACGGCCGCATCGCCGACATGCTGGCCCGCGCACAGGATGCGCTGGACAAAGACCGCGAAGATATGGCCACCGAAGCCGCCCGCGTAATCGCCCAGATGGAAAACGAAGCGGCGATCAGGGCCGAAACCCTGAACCGGCTCGATCACAAGGTGATGCGCCTGCGCACCTCGATCGAGGCCGGGCATCGCCGGATCATCGACCTGAAACAGGGCGCGATTCAGGCCCGCGCAGTACGCCGCGAACAGGACATTCAGGTGCGTCTGAATTCGACCATCCGATCCAGCGCCTCGGTCGAGGAAGCCGAAGAACTGATCGCCCGCGTCCTTGGCCGCGACGACCCGTTCGAACAGTCCGAAATCCTGCGCGACATCGACCGCGACCTGACCCACGACAGCCTTGCCGACCGGATGTCGGATCAGGGTTTCGGCCCCGCCACCCGGACCACCGCGAACGATGTGCTGGCCCGGCTGAAAGCCAAACAGAAGTAACCCCATCCTCCCTCAACCCCATCAAAGGACTATGAAAATGAACCCCACCCGTTCCGATAACGCCGTCATCATGCTGTTCAACCTCGCGGGCGTCATCGTTGCCCTCGGCATGCTCGCCGCCTCGCTTTACATGTCGCCCGACGTGCCGCTGTCGACCAAGGGCTACTGGGCCATCGGCGTGCTGATGCTCTGCATGGCGCTGGTCAATTTCGTGAAATACCGCTTCGATGACCGGCTGTCCGAGGATCGCATCCAGCGGCTCGAGGATGCCCGAAACGAAAAGATGCTGTCCGAATACGTCGACAAGAATTAGCCAACACAGGATGCCCTGCCCCGATCATGCCTGATCATGGGGGCGGGGCATCCCCCTTTTCAAATTCGTGCCGCCGCGTCAGGGTAAAATCATGAACCGCTTGATCACCAACATCGCAGCCGAAATCGCCGGACAGGCGATCCGGCTTTTCGCTCGTTTCATCACTGCGGTGCGGGCTGACTGGCAGGGCATCGAACCCGTCCCGCGCCAGCGCGTCTATTTCGCCAACCACACCAGCAATGGCGACATGCCGATGATCTGGTCGGTCCTGCCGCCTGCACTACGCCGCCAGACAAGGCCGGTTGCCGCCGCCGACTACTGGCTGACCAGCAAGCTGCGCGCCTTTGCCGGGCGCGACATCTTCAAGGCGGGCATCTACAACATCGGCAAAGCGCGACCCGATGTCGATCTTGTCCCGACCTGGGTCGCCAACCTCAACACCATCATGCCCAAGGGCGAGGTGATCCCGCTGCCGCTGA
>JBBKXP010000291.1:0-14883 GCA_037969545.1 Paracoccaceae bacterium
GCACGGCGTCAGGGCGACACACACCCACCCCGGCGAACCCCGCGGCACGGGCAAAGCTGTCCACTTCGGCCCTTATCTCGCTTGGTTTGGCCAAAGTTGCTCCCGGTTTGTCGCGCATCGCCGCGGGCAGCACCCCCGGCTTTCAGAAATCCAGATTGGCATAATGCGCCGGCTGCGGAAATCCGGGCACCTGATCGACCAGCAGCGACCGGAACGCCGGGCGCGACTTGATCTTTGCATACCAGTCCTTGACCACCTCGGACCGGTTCCAGTCGACATCGGAAATGTAGTCGAGACAGGACATATGCGCGGCGGCGGCGAAATCGGCCAGGGTCATTTCGGACCCGGCGAGCCAGCGGCGGCTTTCCAGCAGAACGGCCATGTAATCCAGATGATACTTGATCGCCTTGGCGCCCGATTTGACGTTGGCGCTGTCGGGATGGCCGGTGCCCATGATCTTGCGAAACACTCTTTCGCCAATCAGCTTGGATGTCACTTCGGCATAGAACTTGTCATCGAACCACGACACCAGACGACGCACTTCGTAGCGGGCATCGGCGTTGCGCGGCATCAGCGGCGGCGTCGGGTGCGCCTCTTCGAGATATTCGCAGATCGCCTGGCTGTCCGACATCGTCCGGTTGCCCAGTTTCAGCACAGGCACCTTGCCGGCCGGATTGCGGCGCAGGAAATCAGCCGATTTCTCCCAGTACCGTTCTTCGACGAGTTCGACCTCGAGCTTTTTTTCGGCAAGGCTCAGGCGCACTTTCCGCGAAAACGGTGAAAGCGGAAAATGGTAGAGGCGGTTCATGGCTGTTCGGTCTGACAAGATGCCCCTTCAATGCCGCAACTGCGGCGCGGTTTCAATGCCCCGGCGCGATGTAGGGTTATTTCAGAAAGCAATCGGCCCTCCCATCTGCCGCAATCGTTGCGGCGCCGTCGATGGTCCGGCGGGCCTGCCGGCGCACAAAATCTGACGGGCGCGACGCCGACCGCCCTTTGGGGTCGGGCAGGATGGCGGCCAGACGGGCGGCCTGCACCGGCGTCAGATCGGCTGCATCGACGCCAAAGTAATGCTGCGCCGCCGCCTGCACGCCAAAGACGCCCTCGTCGAATTCGGCGACGTTCAGATAGACTTCAACTATCCGTCGTTTTGACCAGACCGCCTCGACGGCCGGCGTGATCAGGGCTTCGACCGCCTTGCGAAACCAGTTGCGCCCTTGCCAAAGAAAGACATTCTTGACAACTTGCTGGCTGATCGTCGAGGCGCCCCGCGCCCCACCCGCATCCATCGCGGCGCGAATCGCGGCCATGTCCAGACCCCAGTGCAGGCAAAAATTCGCATCCTCGGCGGCAACGGCAGACCGGGCCATGACCGGCGCGATGCGATCCATCGCAACCCATTGCTGCTGCACCCCGCCGTTCAGCCTGCGACCCTCGGAAAACATGTAAGGAGTCGTCGGCGGATTGACCCAGTCGAACACCACGATTGCCACAGCCAAAAGTCCGATCACGACCAACGCCCCCCTGCTGAGCCAGCGAAATACCCAACGCAGCGGGCCGCGGCGGACGGTTTCGGCGGGTTTGCCGGATTTGCGCCGGGGCTTGGTTGATTTGCGGGCCATATGCCTTGTCATAGCGGCGCCGGCTGATCCTGAAAAGCGGCGATCAGCAGGTCAGCATTTGCGCCTCGGCTGCCCTGATCACCCGCCGCGTGGTCTGGCTACGGGGCGCGTCGGGGTCGATCAGGCCAGGATAGCGGCGATTGACCTCGTGCTGCATGATCGGGTCGTAAAGCGCGAAATCGCCGCCCGGATCAAAGCTTTCGCAAGGTGCACCTTCGGCCCAGACAAGTTGGTGGCCGTCCAACAGCAGGTGCAGATATTCGACTTCCGGCACTGACATGACATGGATCCGGTCGTTTCCGACCGCAAGATGTTTGGCTGCAACCAGCACCTCGTCATGGCCAAAGAACAGTTCGGCCCGCCAGCCCTTGATCAACATGCGGTGCTGCGGCGATACAAGCAGGTCGGCGGTATTGCCCAGCGCGCCCTTGCAGATCCGGATCGGCGCATGATCGGCGTCGCCGGGGCTCGTGCGTCTACTGATCCAGAGGATCGGTTGCGGGCCGTTGTCGCATGTCAACACCAGATCGCCCTCAGCCAGCGTTTCGATGGCGCGTGGCCCGTCCGGCGTCGCGATCCGGGTGCCTTTGACGAAACAGGCCGGCCCAAGGTCGCCCACATCCATCTGGGTATCGGGCGACACCCAGGTGGAACTGACAAAGGTGGCGTTTTCCAGAACTGTGCCATCGGACGGGGTGAACGCCCGCTGTCCGTTGGCCAGATAGAACGTGACCCCGGTGATCGTCACCACCGACCCGTCGGCGCGTTCGACAGTAATCGTGTCGCCGTCATAAGTGCCAGTCACGTCCGATCCGTTGACGGTGTCACCGCCGGCAGTGCCGACATCGCCGTCGTCGTCGGCGTCGACAAGATCGTAGCGCACGAAATTCAAGACCGTCCCGGCCGGTGGCGGGCTAAAGGGGTCGATCAGGTAGAACTGGTCGTTGTATGTTGTTGGCATTGCACCCCCGGCACTGATTAAATCGGAATTCAGTGCAAGGAATACGGGTCAAAACCGCCCATTTTCGGGAATGATCGCGGTCATTCCGTGCCGAAATCGGACCATTCCGGGGCGCGTGGCCCCGAAATGTGTCTTGATAGCGACTGCGGAGTCCGGCCTATTCGGCCGGGATCGCCTGGGCGTCGTGGCTGAGCGGATGTGCCAGATGTTGCAGCATTTCGCGCGGACAGATTTGCAGGAATTGGGCCTTTTCCTCGGCCCAGTTCTGCAGGATGTCGGTCGCCTTGACGCTGCCGGTTTCGCGGGCGTGCCGTTCGATCAGGCTGCGCAACTGACCTTCCCAATGCGCCACCGTCATTGGACAAACGACGAGCGATTCCATGTTGATCAGTGCCGATGACAGCCCCTTGGGATCGTGGATATAGGCCATCCCACCCGTCATCCCGGCGCCGAAATTGGCCCCGATGCTGCCCAAGATCACCGCCACGCCGCCGGTCATGTATTCGCAACCGTTCGATCCGCAGCCCTCGATGACCACATGCGCGCCGCTGTTGCGCACGGCAAACCGTTCACCGGCGCGGCCTGCGGCGAACAGGAAGCCTTCGGTCGCGCCATAAAGCACCGTGTTGCCGATGATCGTGTTCTGTGACGCGATCAGGGGCGAGGCCATCGGCGGGCGCACGATGATCGTGCCGCCCGACAGGCCCTTGCCCACATAGTCATTGGCGTCGCCGCTGACCTCGAGTTTCAGCCCCCGCGCCGCAAACGCGCCAAGGCTTTGTCCCGCTGACCCCCGCAGCTTGACCGTCAGGTGATCGGGCTGCAGGGTGTTCTTCATCCCGAAGTTCTGCACGATATGCGACGAGGTCCGCGTCCCGATGGTGCGCAGCGTGTTCTGCACCGCATATTCCAGCTGCATCTTTTCGCCGTCATTCAGGAACCGTGCTGCATCCTTGACGATCTCGGCGTCCAGCGTGTCGAGCACGGGGTTGCGCGGCTTGTTGCGGTCGTAGACGATCTTGTCGGCACCATCGACGGTGATCAGCAGCGGGTTCAGGTCCAGATCGTCCAGATGCGCCGACCCGCGCGATACCTGTGTCAGCAGGTCGGCCCGGCCGATCACGTCGTCCAGCGATCGTGCCCCGATGGACGCGAGGATTTCGCGCACTTCGGTGGCGTAAAACGTGATTAGGTTGACCACCTTTTCCGCCGACCCGGTGAATTTCGCCCGCAAATCCTCGTCCTGTGTGCAGACGCCCACGGGGCAGGTGTTGCTTTGGCACTGGCGCACCATGATGCAACCCATCGCGATCAGGGCGGCGGTGCCGATCCCGTATTCTTCGGCCCCGAGCATCGCTGCCATGACGATGTCGCGCCCGGTGCGCAACCCGCCGTCGGTGCGCAGGGTGATGCGCGAGCGCAGGTTGTTCATGCTCAGCACCTGATGCGCCTCGGTCAGGCCCATTTCCCAGGGCAGGCCGGCGTATTTGATCGACGTCGCAGGCGACGCCCCGGTGCCGCCGTTGTGCCCCGAAATCAGGATCGTGTCGGCCTTGGCCTTGGCAACCCCGGCGGCGATGGTGCCGACGCCGGAACTGGCCACCAGTTTGACCGTCACCTTGGCGCGCGGGTTGATCTGTTTCAGGTCATAGATCAGCTGCGCCAGATCCTCGATCGAATAGATGTCGTGGTGTGGCGGCGGGCTGATCAGGGTCACGCCGGGGGTGGAATGGCGCAGCCGGGCGATCAGTTTCGTCACCTTCATGCCGGGCAGTTGGCCGCCCTCGCCTGGCTTGGCGCCTTGGGCGACCTTGATCTCAAGCTCCTCGCACTGGTTGAGGTATTCCGCCGTCACGCCAAAACGCCCCGACGCGACCTGCTTGATCTTGGCGCTGGGATTGTCGCCATTCGCTTCGGGCACGAAATGCGCCGGATCCTCGCCGCCCTCGCCGCTGTCGGACTTTGCCCCGATCCGGTTCATCGCGACGTTCAGCGTCTTGTGCGCCTCGGGGCTCAGTGCCCCGAGCGACATCCCCGGCGTCACGAACCGTTTGCGGATCGCGGTGATGCTTTCGACCTCCTCGATTGGCACCGGGTTGCGCAGCGGCTTGATCGCCAAAAGGTCGCGCAGATGGATCGGCGGGTTGGCCTGCATTGTCTTGGAATACTGTTTCCACATCTCGTAAGACGCATTGGTGCAGGCGGCTTGCAACATGTGCATCGTCTGCGCCTCCCACGCGTGTTTTTCGCCGGACCGGCGCGCCTTGTAAAAACCGCCGATGGGCAGGATGTCCTGCCCGCCTTGCCAGCCTTTTGCGTGAACCTCTTCCAGCTTGATCTGGATGCCGTGCAACCCGATGCCCGAAATCCGAGACTGCATACCGGGGAAATATTCCGCGACCATGGCGCGGCTCAGCCCGACAGCCTCGAAATTCAGTCCGCCGCGATAGGACGACAACACCGAAATGCCCATTTTCGACATGATTTTCAGCAGCCCGGCGTCGACCGCGTTGCAATAGCGGCGCACCGCCTCGATCAGCGGGCCATCGATCAGGCCGCGGTCAATCCTGTCGGCAATGGAATCCTGGGCGAGGTAGGCGTTCACCGTCGTCGCGCCGCAGCCGATCAGCACCGCGAAATAATGCGGGTCGATACATTCAGCGGAACGCACGTTGACCGAGGTGAATGTGCGCAGCCCCTTGCGGGTCAGCCCGGAATGCACCGCAGAGGTGGCCAGGATCATCGGCATCGGAATCCGGTCCGGTCCCTGATGTTCGTCGGTCAGCACCAGATGCCCCGCACCCGAGCGCACCGCATCCTCGGCCTCGGATCGCACCCGCTCCAGCCCGTCGCGCAGGGCGTCGGTCCCGGCACCCACCGGGAACGTGCAGTCGATAAAGGTGACGCTCAGGTCAAACTTGCGCACCATCACGTCAAATTCGGCATTGGCGACCAGGGGCGATTCCAGCACCAGAATTTCGGTCTGGCTGCTGTCCTCGTCCAGCACGTTCTTGAGGTTGCCGAACCGGGTTTTCAGGCTCATCACGCGGCTTTCGCGCAGGCTGTCGATCGGCGGGTTCGTCACCTGGCTAAAGTTCTGGCGGAAAAAGTGCGACAAGGGTCTGTATTGGCCCGACAGCACCGCGGGCGGCGTGTCGTCGCCCATGCTGGCGATCATTTCCTTGCCGTCCTCGGCCATCGGGGCCAGCACCTGCTCCAGTTCCTCGATGCTGTAACCCGCAGCGATCTGGCGCTTGCGCAAATCGCCACCCCGGAACAGCGCGCATTCCGGCACGTCCTTCATGATGTCCGACAGGTCCACAACCCGTTCGATCCAGTCGGCATAGGGTTGTGCAGCGGCCAGCGTGTCCTTGATTTCGGTGTCGTGGAACAGTTGGCCTGCCTGCATATCGACGGCGATCATCTGGCCGGGGCCAAGCGCGCCCTTTTCCACCACGGTGGATTCGTCAATGGCAACCATCCCGGCCTCAGACCCGGCAATCAGCAGGCCGTCGCCGGTGACGACATAGCGCAGCGGGCGCAATCCATTCCGGTCAAGGCCACCGCAAACCCAGCGGCCATCAGTCATCGCGAGGGCGGCGGGGCCGTCCCAGGGTTCCATCACGGCGTTGCAATAGGCATACATGTCCTGCCAGGCTTGCGGCATCTCGACGGCCTGCTTGCTCCAGGCCTCGGGGACCATCATCGTCTTGGCCATCGGCGCATTGCGGCCGGCGCGCACCAAGGCCTCGAAAACCGAGTCTAATGCGCCCGAATCCGACGTTCCTGCCGGGATGATCGGTTTGATATCCTCAGCCATGTCGCCAAAGGCGTTCGATGCCATCCGGATCTCGTGGCTGCGCATCCAGTTGACGTTGCCCTTGAGGGTGTTGATCTCGCCGTTGTGCGCCAACATGCGGAACGGCTGGGCCAACGCCCATTGCGGAAAGGTGTTGGTGGAATAGCGCTGGTGGTAGATCGCAAAGGCGCTCTCGAACCGGTCGTCCATCAGGTCGGGGTAGAACACCGCCACCTGTTCGGCCAGCATCATGCCCTTGTAAATGATCGAGCGGCAAGACAGCGAACAGAAATACATGGTCGAGATTTGCGCCGCCGCCGCGGCTTTTTCGATCCGGCGGCGGATGATATACAGCTCGCGCTCGAACTGGTCGGCGCTGATGTCCTTGTCGTTGCGGATCAGGATCTGTTCGATCTCGGGGCGGGTCGCGTTGGCCTTGTCGCCCAGAACTTCGGTATTCACCGGAACATGCCGCCAGCCGTAGATATAGTGGCCCATCCGCAGGACTTCGGATTCCACGATGGTGCGGCAGCGTTCCTGGGCGCCGAAATCGGTGCGCGGCAGGAACACCTGACCGACCGCGATCAGTTTGTTGGTGTCCGGCTCGTGCCCCGTGCGCCGCACCTGATCGTAAAAGAACGGGACCGGAATTTGCACATGGATGCCCGCGCCATCGCCGGTCTTGCCATCGGCATCGACCGCGCCCCGGTGCCAAACCGCCCGCAGGGCGTCGATGCCCTTTTGGACGACACCGCGCGACGGTTTGCCGTCGATGCTTACGACCAGACCGACCCCGCAGGACGCATGTTCGTCCGCGTCGCGGTAAAGGCTGTTTTCGGCCATCCATTTGCGTTTGGCCGCTTCGGTCACGGCCCAGTTTTCGTCATAACGTGTCATGGCATGTCGCCTTTGATCGCAGGGTTTTTGGCTTCGTATTCGTCACGGGTGGCCCGTTTGTGATCGCCTTGCAGTAGCGCACTGGTCATCGCCCGGTCGATGTAGATTTCCGACCGCAGTGGCCAGTTGCGGGCGGCATCGAACAGACCCGGCATGAGTTCATAATCGGCACCTTCCGCACCGGTTTCGCGCATCCACAGGTGTGATCCGCAGGCCGGGCAGAATGCCCGCTCGGCAAAGTCAGAAGACGCATGACGCCGGACCGCGCCGTTGACCGTGACGGCATCCGCCTTGGCGTTGAAACACAGGAACAGCCCGCCCGACCAGCGCTGACACATCCGGCAATGGCAGGCGCCGATCCGCGGATCGTGGGTGCCCACAACCGATATCGTGACGGCGCCGCACAGACAATGGCCCTCCATCACTGGCCCTCCCACGACGACAGCACGGCATTGCAGCCAAACTTGGGGCTTGACGACAGGAACCCCGGTTCGCCCGGCAGGATGAACTCCATCGGGGTGTCGTCGGTCCCGAATGTGTCGTCGGGGGTGACCACGTTGCCGGTGCCGGACAGGAAAATCCGCCATTGGGCACCGACATATTCGTTTCCGGCTGACCGCCAGTTTTCGCTGCCATCGGGGGCGAGGGCGCGGATGGTGTATTCGGTCTGCTGCAATGTCACGCCGTCGATCGTCATGGTTTTGCCGGTCAGGCGGTCGGTGCCAACATAGCGGGTCGTGCCGATCTCGTTCGACAGGGTCCGAAAGTCATAATCGTTGACGCCGGTTTCGATCAGTTCGGTCAGCGAGGCGGGGTTTGTGGGACTGCTTTCCAGCGATTCGGAATGGCCGGTATAGGGGTGAAAGCTGCTGATCCACTGGGTTTCGGCGTCAATTTCACCGGAATAGGTCATCCCGCTTTCGTCCAGATCGACGCGCCGCTGGTGGCCCGCAGGATCGTCGGCACAGGTGAAATGGTGTGACACCGTGCAACTGCGCATCTGGACGGTCAGATAGGCGGTGCAATCGGCGGGCAGGCTGAATGTGCCCTGGGCGCACACCGGTGCGGCAAGCGCTGTCAGGACGATGGTCAGGCGGATCATGGGCTGACCTCATAGCTGGACAGGACTGCTCCGCAGTCGAATTTTGCGCGATTGGCAAGAAAGCCATCCTCGCCCGGAAAGGCGAATTCAACCGGGGTTTCGTCCGTTTCAAAGGTGTCGTCGGGGTTGGTGACGATCCGGCGGCCGGACACAAAGGTGCGCCAGTCGGGATTGATGTATTCGGTTCCGGCGATGGTGAATTCGAGGGTGCCCGACAACGAGTAGGCCCGCACCTCAAAAGTGGTTTGCTGCAGGTCGACGCCGTCGATTGTCACCGACTGGCCGGTCAGGGTGTCCTGCCCGCTGTAGCGGGTCATGCCGTTTGGACCGGCGTCAGTGACGAAATCGAACGAGTCGGTGCCGGTTTCGATCAGGGTGGACAGCGAGGCCGGATCCTTGGCCCCGTCGATCAGAAAAGATGTCACGCCAGAGCGGGGCGAATAGCTTTCGATCCACTGCGTTTCGGCATCGATCACGCCCAGATAGGTCATCCCCTGATCGTCCAGATCGACCCGGCGCTGGTGCCCCTCGGGATCACCGGCGCAGGTGAACAGATGGGTGACGACGCAACTGTGTTTCTGCATCGTGACGGTGGCCGCGCAGCCCTCGGGCAGGCTGAAGGCCGATTGCGCCGTGGCGGGCAGGACCGCGAGGGCGGCAAGGATAAAGGCGGCAGGTGCGATCGGGTTCATCGTTTACTAACTCTCCAGGTCAGTGTTGCTGACCAATTTTCCTTCGGCAGTATCTACGGCAGCCATATGCTTTCTATACGCGGTCTTGCTCACTCTGCGGCGACGGTCGCCACTTGGGAAAGATACTCCAAAATAGCCGCCGCCGCATCCCGCCCGTCCTTGATCGCCCAGACGACAAGGGAGGCCCCGCGCACAATGTCGCCCGCCGCATAGACGCCTTCCAGCGACGTCCTGCCGGTGGTGAAATCGGCGCGGATGGTGCCCCAGCGGGTCACATCCAGCCCCTCGACGCCCCAGAGTTTGGGCAGGTCTTCGGGTTCGAACCCCAGGGCCTGAATGACCAGATCGGCAGGTTCTTCGTAGTCAGCGCCGTCGATCAGTTCGGGCATCTTGCGGCCCGTCGCGTCCGGGGCGCCAAGCCGCATCTTTTGCACCATCACTGCCGCGACGGGTTCGCCGGCGAAACCCCTCGGTGCAGACAGCCAGACGAATTCGACGCCTTCCTCTTCGGCATTTGCGACCTCGCGCTGGCTTCCCGGCATGTTTGCCCGGTCGCGGCGATACAGGCACTTGACCGATACCGCGCCCTGCCGCACCGCGGTGCGCACGCAGTCCATCGCGGTATCACCGCCGCCGATGACGACGACGCGCTTGCCTGCGGCGTTCAATTCGCCGCTGTCAAATTCCTCGACCACGTCGCCAAAGCTTTTGCGGTTCGAGGCGGTCAGATAATCGATCGCGCGCACCACACCTTCGGCGCCGATGCCGGGGGCCATCAGTTCGCGGGTCTGGTAGACGCCGGTGGCGATCAACAGCGCATCATGGGCGCCGCGAATGGCGTCAAAGGTCAGGTCTTCGCCGACGTTGCAATTCAGCACGAACTGGACGCCGCCATCGGTCAGTTGCGCCATCCGCTGCATGACGATGTCCTTTTCCAGCTTGAAACCGGGGATGCCGTAGGTCAGCAACCCGCCGCCCCGGTCATAGCGGTCATAGACCGTCACCTGCACACCCTGTCGGCGCAGTGTGTCGGCGGCTGCCAATCCGCCGGGGCCGGCGCCGATGATGCCGACGCTTTCACTGCGTTCGGCGTGCGGGCGGATCGGCTGTACCCAGCCGTTTTCAAATGCCGTGTCGGTGATGTATTTTTCCACCGCACCGATGGTCACGGTGCCATGCCCAGACATTTCGATGACGCAGTTGCCTTCGCAAAGCCGATCCTGCGGACAGATCCGGCCGCAGATTTCGGGGAACGTGTTGGTCGCCTGGCTCAGCTCGTAGGCCTCTTGCAACCGGCCCTCGGCGGTCATCCGCAGCCAGTCGGGGATGTTGTTGTGCAGTGGACAATGGGTCTGGCAAAAGGGCACGCCGCATTGGCTGCAGCGACCCGATTGTTCGGCCGCCTTGTCGCGGGCGTACTCGGCATAAATCTCGTGGAAATCATTGCGCCGCAGATCGGGGACACGCTTGTCCGGCATGTCCCGCGGCACGGTGACGAATTTCAGCATCTTCTGACCAGACACGCGGTTTCCTCCGTCAACTCTCCGAAGCGTCTGGATATGACGGGTTTGCCAAAATGAAAAGGCAGTATTGCTGACCTACTTTGCAGGTATTTCACCGGCAGCCAAGTTTTTTGGCCGTGATTTGCCGAAACTAGGTAAGCTATACTGCCCTAAATGTCAGAATCCAGCCCAAAGCGCCAGCATCGCCGCCGCGCCGACAGCGATTCGCCACCAGCCGAACAGGGCAAAGCCGTTGCGGCTGACATATCCCAGCACCCAGCGCACGACCAGAACCGCGGTGACAAAGGCCATCGCGAACCCGATGGCGATCTCGTTGACTGCCGAGGCGTCGAGGACATCGCGGTTCTTGTAAAGGTCATAGGCAAACGCCCCGGCCATCGTCGGCATCGACAGAAAGAACGAAAACTCGGCCGCGGCGCGTTTGCCGACGCCCAGCATCAGCGCCCCGACGATTGTCGCCCCGGACCGTGATACGCCCGGCATCATCGCGAGGCACTGCACGATTCCGATGATCAGCGCCTTGCCCAGCGGAATTCGCATCGCGTCGTCATGTTCCGGCGGCGGTGCAATCCGGTCGATAAACAACAGGACAATCCCGCCAAGGATCAGCATCACGGCAACCAGCATGGGCGTCTCGAACAGGACTGTCTTGATGAAATCATGCGCCAGGACGCCGACCACGACAGCGGGCAGGAACGCGATCAGTACCGACAGGATGAACCGCCGGGCGCCCGGATCGTGCGGGGCATCACGAAATACCGCCCACAGCTTTGCGGCATAAAGCGTCAGGATCGCCAGAACCGCGCCCAGCTGGATCACGACCTCGAACGTCTTGCCGGCACTTTCGAATTTCAGGAAATGCGCGGCCAAAAGGAGGTGGCCGGTGGACGATACCGGAATGAACTCGGTCAGGCCTTCCAGCAGCCCTAGGAAAAGGGCAACCAGCGTTGTCGATTCTGTCATTTGAAGGTGGCCTTTCAGACCTTTCGCAGGTTGCGCGCGGATTCCTTGATCGCGTCATACTGACCAGAGGGGCGAAAGCGCCAGAGGTATTCGGGCAGAACGGCCTCCATCGGCGTCGGCGCGATCCCGAGGCCGGCAAAATCGCGGGCACCGTCGGCGACCACGTTGTCAACACCAAGGCTGGCGATCTGATCGCGCGTGACCGGCCCCTTGATGAGCCCAAGGCTGAGCATCTCGACCAACCGGAACCCGCCCGCCATCAGCCGCGCAAGGTCGAAGGGGATGTTGACAATCAGGCGGCGGCGGCGGATCACCGCCAGCATCCGGGTCATCAGGTCACGGAATGTCTCTACATCCGGGCCGCCCAGTTCATAAACACCCGGTGCGGCCTGTCCCAGCACACCCATCACCACGGCCTGCGCGACATCGTCGACATAAACCGGCTGAAACCGGGTATTGGCCCCGACGACGGGCAGGGCTGGGCCAAAGCGCGTCATTCCGGCGAAACGGTTGAAAAATTCATCCTCGGGTCCAAACAGGATCGACGGGCGCAGGATGATGGCATCCGGCATGTGCGACAGAACTGCAGCTTCGCCTTCGGCCTTGGTACGGCCGTACAGGCTGGGCGCATCCGTGTCGGCGCCGATGGCAGAAATCTGCACCATCCGGGCAACTCCGGCCCCGGCGGCGATCCGGGCAATCCGGTCGGCCCCGGCAACGTTGATCGGCCGAAAGCTGTTGACGCCAGTCGCATCGAAGGTGCTGACGCAATTGACCACGGCGTCGGCGCCACGCAGGGCCGCCAAAACACTGTTGTCGTCACGGATGTTGCCGAAGACCGGCTCGACCTGTCCGACAGTCCCATAAGTGCGCACGAACATCGCCTCGTTCGGGCTGCGGGTGATCACGCGGACGCGCCAGCCTGCCTTGGCCATGCGCCGGACAACGTATCGGCCAAGGAAACCGGCACCGCCAAAAATCGTGACAAGCTGAGACATTTGCGCGGCCCTTCGGTGACGTCTGCGGACGGGTTTACCCGCCGCCAAAGGGCCAGACAAGGCGCAATTATGACCCGGCGCCGGGCCGGCAGGAATCGCGTTGACAGGGCTGCAAAGCCACCTTAAACGGCGCAACACACAGCCTGCCCAGGTGGTGGAATTGGTAGACGCGCTGGCTTCAGGTGCCAGTGTCCGCAAGGACGTGGAGGTTCGAGTCCTCTTCTGGGCACCAATACCCCGCGCAGCGACGTGCAGGAAAGTGCAAAAAACCCAACAAAACAAGGCAGATCGGAAACACTGTTGTGCAGCCGGATGCAGCGATTTGAACGTGCTTCGTTGTATCGACTGTTGTATTTCTGGGGTTCCAACCCGGACTTGCAACAGGGGCCATACAACCATGAAGCTGACTGACAGCCGGTGCAAAGCCGCCAAACCCTCTGCCAAGATCACCAAGATCGGCGACGGCGATGGACTCTTCCTGGCTGTCCACCCAACCGGCGCGAAAACGTGGCAGTTCTATTTTCGCAATGGCGGCAAGCAACGGATCATGGGTCTGGGCAAATATCCAGAGGTGCCATTGATCGAGGCGCGCCGCAGACGGTTCGAGGCTCGCACGAAAGTCGCCAACGGTGTCGATCCGATGGACGAGCGCAAGGCCGCCAAGCAGATTGCGGACGCCCCGCCGCTGCCCACGTGGCGCGATGTTGCGCTGGAGTTCGAGGCCAAGAGGCACAAGGAACGGGCTGCCCCGCCGACTATTGCGAAACTCGCCTGGTGTCTTGAGATGACCTATGCCGCGTTCGGTGATCGACCGATCGAGCAAATCAGCGCCAAGGACGTTCTGGACCTGTTGCGCGGGTTGGAAGCCAAAGGGCAGCACGAAACCGCCAAGCGGTTGCGGTCGGTGTGCAGCCGAGTCTTTCGGTTCGGGGTGGCCACGCTGCTTTGTGAGCGCGACCCGGCTGCCGATCTTAGGGGGGCGCTGACTGCCGTTCCCGTGCGCCACCATTCGGCGATCTTTGACCCCAAGGGCATTGGTGCCTTGATCCGCACGATACGGGGCTACGGTGGAGCGCCGGTCACGCGGGCAGGGCTGTTGCTCTTGGCCTATACCTTCCTGCGTCCGGGTGAGGTGCGCGGGCTTGAGTGGACCGACGTTGATTGGGAAGCGGCCCGGATTGTGGTGCCGGGTGAGCGGATGAAAATGAAGCGGCCTCACATCGTGCCGCTGTCCCGGCAGACGATTGAAGTCTTGCGGGACATTCAAAAGTTGACGGGGGCCAAGGATTTGGTTCTGCCCGGACAGGGGGCCAGCCGCTACTTGAGCGAAAACACCATGAACGCGGCCTTGCGACGAATGGACTTTGGCAAGGATGAAATGGTCTCGCATGCCTTTCGACGTATCGCCTCTACACGCTTGAACGAATTGGAGTGGAAACGCGATTGGATTGAGCGCCAGCTTGCCCACGTCGAGGGCAACGGAGTCCGGGGTGCCTATAACGCGGCGGAATATCTCGACGGTCGCAAAGAGATGATGCAAGCCTACGCGGATCATCTGGACAGTTTGGCCGCGCCAGCCAAGTGACCGGCGCGGCCTCTGGTCAAAACGATCTGTTCAGGCGGACCCGGACAGCGCCGGACGGGTTGCCCGCCGCCGCGACGGCCACCCCGATCTTGGTGTTGCCGGACGCGGTGACGGTCACGGTCTTGGCGGTGTTGTCCCAATAGACGGGGCTGCCGACAGTCATAGCATCGGTGGTGTCCTTGGTCATCTCGAAGATGCCATTGGTGGAAAGCACCACGTCAGCGCCATTCGCAGCCGCCCCGTTGGCGATGCCAAAGAGGTTGCCGACCAGGACGCCAGCCCCCGAGGTGACGGGATAGGGCGCGGCGACGGTCACGTTGCTGCCCGCTTGGATGAAGTTCTTCATGTCAGAGTCCTTTCGAAGTGCGAAAATGGAGGGTGTTTGTTCGCCGAGTCCCGGCGACTTGGGATTCAAGATCGGCGATGTAGGCTGCCAACCGGGGGGCGGTGGTGCGGGTGTATTCCACCCGCTCGCAGTTCTGGTCGGTGAACGACACCGCCGCCCTGCCTGTCTGCAATTCGTGGTAGGCGTCCCGCGCCTCTTGCAGTCGGTCGAGTAGGGTCAGTGCCATTACGCGCTGCCATCGTTGTGATACGCGCCGCGCCAGTCCAGCCAACCGGCCCCGAAGTCGAGGAAGGCGCGGTAGGACATTCCCAGCGTTTCCCACGCATCGGCGCGTTGGATTTGGACACCTTGGGCCGAAGCGAGATACCCATACTGGAGGCAGGGCAGGCGGGCAG
>JBBKXP010000292.1:0-5470 GCA_037969545.1 Paracoccaceae bacterium
AAGGCCGCACCCTGCGGCGCGGCCCCTGCAACTTTCGCCTGAACCGGCTTAGTTCTTGGCGTAAAATTCGACGACGAGGTTCGGCTCCATCGTGACCGGATAGGGCACGTCACCCAGACCCGGTGTGCGCACAAAGGTCGCCTTCATCTTGGCATGATCGACCTCGAGGTAGTCGGGCACGTCGCGTTCGGGCAGTTGGGCGGCGACCAGCACCAGCTCCATCTGCTTGGACTTCTGACGGACCTCGATCACGTCGCCCTCTTTGACGCGGTAGGACGGGATATTGACGCGGGTGCCGTTCACGGTGACGTGGCCGTGGTTGACGAATTGGCGGGCGGCGAACACGGTCGGGACGAACTTGGCGCGGTAAACGACCGCGTCCAGACGGCGTTCCAGCAGGCCGATCAGGTTTTCACCGGTGTCGCCCTTGACGCGCTCGGCCTCGGCATAGATGCGGCGGAACTGCTTTTCGGTCACGTCGCCGTAGTAGCCCTTGAGTTTCTGCTTGGCGCGCAACTGCAAGCCGAAATCGGATACTTTCGCCTTGCGGCGCTGACCGTGCTGACCGGGGCCATATTCACGCTTGTTCACTGGGGATTTCGGGCGGCCCCAGATGTTTTCACCCATCCGGCGGTCAATCTTGTATTTGGCAGAGGTGCGTTTTGTCACCGTCTGATCTCCTTCTGATGCGCCGCCCGACCGGGCGACTGTGAAGGGCGTTGTCCTTTTTCCGGAGTTCATCCGGGACGACAGGCATCCCCTTGCAGGGGCCACCAACACCATGAAGCGCGGCTTATAAGGGCAGTGCGCGCAGAGTCAACGGCCTCGCTGCGCCCGATGTGCCGGAATACCCGACTTGTCTTGTGCGGCACCTGCCCCGATACTGCAACCCTGGCTTGATAGGCTACTTCGATGTTCAGATTCACGTTAGTTTCCGGGCTGCTCTGCCTGGCTACCCCTGCTTTCGCCGAACGCGATCCGGTCTGCGATCTGGGGGCTCCGTCGGCTTGGCGCAGCGTCGCGGACTCCTATGTCGGCATCTGGTCGATCCAGCATCAGGCTGGGATGATAATGGTCGGGTCGTTGTCGATGCCGGTCCCGCCCGAACCGGCGGGAGAGACGATCACCATGTCGATGATGGCTGGCAAATTGGTGGCCGACCATCCTGCGGCACAAGCGCCACTGTTCATTGACTGGGCCGACCCGCCATCCTGGAGCCTGACTGTGGACGCGGGCGAACCGGTACCGCCGGGGTCGATCCCGGTCCCCTCGATCGAAGTCGCCACCGGCTGCCCGATCGGCGGTCTGGCGCATCTGATCGGCCGCTCGACCGCTGTGGTCGACGGGATCGAAATGCAATTCACCGACCGCATGATGGTCGTCGGGCACGACACCATGTTCGGCGTCATGCTGGTCCAGATGACCTACGACGGGCAGCCCGCTTCGATCTGGCGGACGGTCTATCTGAACCGGGAATTGCCCGCGAACTCAGGTATCACCTTCGTTCAGCACCGTCCCGTCATCGGCCACCAGTTGCCAGCGCGGCGGCTGGTGATAGAGGGTCCGACCCGAGTCGGGATAGCGGACCGTATCGGTTGTGCCGCAACGGTCACCGACGATGAGATAGGTTAGCGGCGCATCGCTGCGGTTCACCACGTGATGGGCGTTTGCCACGCCTGCGGGCCAGCAGGCGATATCGCCCGGACTGACGGGATGTTCGCCATCATCTTCGACGACCACACCTTGGCCGCTCAACATATACAGGAACTCGTCCTCGTTGGCGTGCCAGTGGCGATCGGATGATTTTTCGCCGGGATGCAAGATCACCAGATGGGCCCCGAACCGGGTGATCCCGCCCAAGTCGGACACATGCGCCTCGTGCCGCGGGGCCGACCCCATGACCGGCACAGAGGGCACGGTGCCGCGGCCCAGGATCACTGGCGCTGGTATCCGTAAAGATACCCGTCGCCCTGTTTTTTCAGCAGTCGCGCGTCGATCATCGGGTGGTTGGCAGGGTCGATCCCGTCAAGCGCAGGAATGGTGATCGGCGTGCGCCCCTGCCCCGGACCGCAGGGGGTGGCGGCGCGGATCGCGTCGGCCTTGGCGCGGTCAATATATTCGGCGACAATGCAATAGCGCGTTCCGGCACCGGTCGAGTAATCGCCGCGGTGCAGCAGGTTGGTGTCAAAGATTAGGCAATCGCCGGCCTTATAGCTGACCCGCATTTCCTGCTGGCGCTGTTCCTTTTTCGGGCGCTTCATGATCCGCGCCCATTCATCGGCGACATTCAGTTCATAAAGGTTCGGGCGCGGTGTGGGCACCACCAGTGTGCCCGCCGGGTCGCCCGTGACATCGAAGACCATGAATACCTTTAGCCGGTAGCCGACCTGATCGGTGTGCCAGCCTTCGGAAACTGATGTCAGGCCGTCGCTGACCGTCTTGACATAGACATCGTCCAGTCGCGCCCCGTCGCCGAGATAGGCGCGGGCGATGTCGGTCATGCGGTCGCTGCCCAGCAGCGCCGTCCACAGAAACGCGGGGATGTCCCAGCTGATATGGATCTTCTTGCCCACATCCGGTGTGACGCGCAGATCGGACGCGATCAGGGTCCGGGTCATTCCCTTGCCGAGGAGGTCATCAATTGGCAGTCGCAGAAACCCATCGGTCAATCCACAACTGGCCGGATCGACCGCCGCATCGGCACGCTGATCGTGCTTGCGGATTTTCTGGCCATAGATGTAACGCTTGGCCAGCAGGGTCGGCGCTTTGATGATGTGTTTCATCTTGTTGCTTTCAACGGTCCGCTGGCGCAAAATGAATTGGGATATCGATTGCCAACCAATGGCGATCTTGTACAGAAAGCCGTTTCGGAAGGCCAGTCAAACGGCTGCGGAACAATGGCAAATGTATTTCGCGTTTGAGTGATTGGCGCCGAGCGGAAACATGCAGATCGGGACGACCGGATGGAACAACGACAGATCATCTTGCATATTGGCCTGCACAAGACTGGCACATCGTCATTTCAGGCGGTGATGCGGGAACACGAGTCCGACTTCATTGCGGCGGGCATCGCGCCCTATCTGAGCCCGACCGGCAAGACCCATTCCAAGGAAATCTCATTGGCAATTTTACGCGACGGTGTGATTCCAACCCCGGACAAAGACAGGCTGTTCGAAAAGGTCAAACAGCAGATTGCCGCGTTTGCGAGCCAGCGGACGGAACAAAAGCTGCTTTTCAGCAGCGAACATTATTCGTTGATACGCACGGAAGCCGAAGCCGCACGGATTCGCGGCCTGTTTCCAGATGAGAACTTGCGATTTGTGGTTATTCTGGTTAAGCGCGATCGGGATGCATGGTTGTCATCTTATCGCAATCAAGTCGTGCAAAGCGGCATCGCTGAATCGCAAAACCCCGACTCCGCTTACTATTTCGGAAAAGACACTTGGCTCACCGATTTCGACACTCTGTGCGACGTGTTTGCCCGAAGTTTTGACGAACTGATTGTGCTGAATTATGACACGAGGGACATCATTAGTCCGCTGCTTGACGTCCTTGGCGTCAAGGCAAATTTCCGAACGACCGCCTATCGGCGCAATCAGGCTTCGGTTGCGTTCAAGCTTGGTCCGTTGCCTGCGTCAATCGCGCGGGCGCTGGTCGGGACCGAACATCGCGGACCACTACGGGTTTGGCGCAGATTGCGGGAACGCCTTCTGCGTTGAAAGTCAGATTTCAGACCTACGCCGCCCCCCGCACCTGCCCCCGCCATCCTGCATCATGCCGCAAAATCGCGGCCTCGCCGTCGGACAAGACCCGCCGGGCGTAGCTGCCGTAGGTCTGGGCGTCGCCGCGCAAGTCGGGCAGTCGGGCGAACAGGCGGGCCTGTTCGGTCGGATCCATTGTGGCCATCGCGGCACTTGCCGGGTGAAAGCTCTCGGTTTCCACGGAATTGGCGAAAACCACTTGGTGGCTGGGCAGCAGGAGGTGGATATAGGTCACCTCGCGCACCGCCCGATCGACCACGATCGATGAATCGTTGACCAGATCGCGGGCGGTCACCAGCACCTCGTCACAATTGAACAGCACCTTGGCCCGCGCCCCGCGCAGCATCATCCGGTGATCGGGCGACACCAGCAGACCGCTGTCGGGCACGCCTTTGTCCAGCGCACCTTCGCGCAGGCGGATCGGGGCCAGATGCGGCATCGCGTAAAGCCGGGCACCGGAGATCCGCCGCGAGCCGATCCAGAGGATTTTCTGGGTGCCGTTGTCCTTGGTCTGGATCCGGTCGCCTTCGCGCAAACCGGCCACATCGCGCGGACCTTCGGCTGTCGCAATCATGGTCCCCGGGGTGAAGCAGATCACCCCACCGGGGCTGTCGGCGGTCTGGTCGCGGGCGGCAAGGTCAATGTTGTGGCTGACGACCCAAAGATCGGTCTGGCGCGGCGGAATCGCACCGACGAACATCAGTAATGGTGTGCGCCCCTGGCCCGTCGCAATCAGTGATATTGTCCAGGTATCGCGTCCGTCGGTCACGTTGAACGAGGTATCGAAAAGCGGCGCATCGTCGGCGTCGATGGCCGGCAGTCGCGGTTCGGCGTCAACCGCCCGCAACAACCGGCGCACCGTCATCGCTGCGCGTTTGCGTAAGTCTGCCTCGCCCTGTGCATCGCCAAGCGGCAGTACCCCGGAGGGTCCGTCCACCCGCACGGCCTCGCCGGTCCATGTCCAGGCGGTGCCGACACGCAGGGTGTCAAGCGGCGCCGACCACAGGCCGTCCAATTCCGTCTGCGACCAGGAGATGACAAACGTGCCACGAAAGCCCGTCTTCATGCCTGCCCTTTGCCTCACTTCGTCCCGCGTCTTTTGCGCGGATTCACGCCGATAATCTTAGGGGGGTGATTCGTTGCGATCAACCCACTTTAAGCCTGACCGTTAACTATTTCTTAAGACGTTGAAATTCAGTGTCAGTTGGTGGACGACCCGGCGGCCGCTCTGGTGGCGCGTGACGGCGCCGCAATCCTTGGGCCGATCCTGGAATCCGTCCAAACGGATCGCGGACGATCGGCTGGCCATCGAACCTGTGGTTATCGACATGCAACCGGGCCCAGGATCAACATTTCGGGTGGTGGTGCGGCAGTGCCTGAAACCAGCTATGGGATGACCTTACACACCTGTCACGGTTTGGGGGTTGAGGACGTCGCAGGTTCCTGATCCGCTGCCAATGAGGACATTGCCGAAAGGTCTCGAAAATGACGCGGACCCTGCCGCTGCTGGCGGCTTTTGGCACAGGCGGGCTGCTGACCCTGATGGTCCTGTTCAACGGCATTTTGGCAGCACACGGCACGCCGATGTTCGCGTCATGGGCGGCGCATGGGACCGGGACAGTAGCGGCGGTCGGGCTGCTGGTTTTCTTTGGCAAAAATGGCAGATTGACACCCAAACTTCGGGCACCCCTTTGGGCCTACCTTGGAGG
>JBBKXP010000293.1:0-4600 GCA_037969545.1 Paracoccaceae bacterium
ACGATTTGGTGCAAAGTGGCCTTGCCGTCTGGGCGGACAGGGGCGAATCGAACGAGCGACTGATCGTCCGTGGCCGCGGGAATCTGCTGAGCGATCAGGACGGCGCTGCCGACATGGACCGGATTCGCAGTCTTTTTGACGACCTCGAACGCAAGCGCGATATCGCCCAGTTTCTCGAATTGGCCGAAGGTGGCGACGGTGTGCGGATTTTTATCGGGTCCGAGAACAAACTTTTCTCTCTTACGGGTTCCTCTTTGGTGGTTTCTCCTTATATGAACGCCGACCGAAAGATCATAGGTGCAGTGGGGGTTATCGGCCCGACTCGCCTGAATTACGGGCGGATCGTGCCCATCGTGAATTATACAGCACAGCTGGTCGGGAAACTGATTTCCGACCGGTCTTGAAGGAGAAGACCAGACATGGCCGAATCGAAAGCCGAACCGCAAAGCCTGGACGAGATGGCCGCCGAGGCCGATATCATCGCCGCCGAGATCGAGGCCGCGCTGGGCGAGGATCCGACGGCGACCCTGACCGCAGAGCGGGACGAATACCGCGACAAGTTCATTCGCGCCCTTGCCGACGCCGAAAACACCCGCAAACGGGCCGAACGCGACCGCCGCGAGGCCGAGAATTATGGCGGATCGAAGCTCGCCCGCGATTTGCTGCCGGTCTACGACAACCTGCGGCGCGCCTTGCAGGCCGCAGCCGACGAGCCGCAAGAGGTCGCCAAGGGCCTGATCGAAGGCATCGAGTTGACCATGCGCGAGCTGATTTCGGTGTTCAAAAAGCACGGCATTGATCCCATCGTCCCGGAAATCGGTGGTCGGTTCGATCCGCAAAACCATCAGGCGATGTTCGAGGCCCCGGTGCCCGGCACCCGCGCCGGCGACATCATTCAGGTGATGACCGAAGGATTCTTTCTGCATGACCGCCTGTTGCGTCCTGCGCAGGTCGGGGTGTCGTCAACCCCGGCGTCCTAGTCTTTCAGCATCGCCTGCAAGTCATAAAGCAGATCAAGGGCGTCACGCGGGGTCAGGCTGTCGGGGAACACGTCCTTCAGCCGGGCCTCGACCTTTGACGTATTGGCCTTGGCCGGCGCAGATACCGACGTTGTCGCGAACAATGGCAGGTCGTCGATCAATGCCTTGCGCGCCCCGCCACCCTCGCGTTCGCCCTTTTCCAGCGCCTCGAGCACTACCTTGGCCCGGGCGATGACCCTTGGCGGCAGCCCTGCCAGCCGTGCCACCTGGACGCCATAGCTGCGGTCGGCGGTGCCCTGACGGACCTCGTGGAGGAAGATCACATCGCCCTCCCACTCCTTGACAGTCACGGTGGCGTTTTCGACCCCGGCCAGTTTCGCCGAAAGCGCCGCCATTTCGTGATAATGGGTGGCGAACAGGGTGCGGCAGCGGTTCACATCGTGCAAATGTTCCAACGTCGCCCAGGCGATCGACAAACCGTCGTAGGTCGCGGTGCCCCGGCCGATCTCATCGAGAATGACCAGTGCCCGGTCATCTGCCTGATTGAGGATCGCCGCGGTTTCGACCATTTCGACCATAAAGGTCGACCGCCCGCGTGCCAGATCGTCTGCCGCGCCGACCCGGCTGAACACCTGGCTGACGATGCCGATACGAGCGTTGTCAGCGGGCACGTAACTGCCCATCTGCGTCAAGATCGCAATCAGGGCGTTCTGGCGCAGAAATGTCGATTTCCCTGCCATGTTGGGCCCGGTCAGCAGCCAGATCGGTGCTTCAGTCAGGTTGCAGTCGTTTGAAACAAACGGCGCACCGGACCGTTTCAGCGCCTGTTCGACAACCGGATGCCGGCCCCCGCCGACTGCGAATGCGCGGCTGTCGTCAACCAGCGGACGGCACCAGTTTTCGGCCTTGGCGATGTGGGCAAGCGCGGCCGCAAAGTCGAGTTCGGCCAGACTCTTGGCCAAGGAGGCCAATCGACCGGATTGCGCTATGATCGCGCCGCTCAGGCTTGTATAGAGCCGCTTTTCAATGTCGAGCGCCCGTCCCCCGGCATTCAGGATCCGGGTTTCGATGTCGCTCAGTTCAACGGTCGTGAACCGCACCTGATTGGCCGTGGTCTGGCGGTGGATGAAAGTTTCGCTCAGGGGCGGCGTCAGCATCTTATCGGCATGCGTCGCCGTGGTTTCGATGAAATAGCCCAGAACATTGTTGTGCTTGATCTTGAGCGACGGCACACCCGACAGCGCCACGAAATCGGCCTGCATGGCCGCAATCACCGACCGCCCTTCGTCGCGCAATCTGCGCGCATCGTCCAGATCGACGTCGTAACCCGGCGCGACAAAGCCGCCATCGCGGGCCAACAGGGGCGGTTCAGCGACGAGCGAGCGACCGAGCAGGTCAACGAGGGCATCATGCCCCATCAGATCGGCGATCCCATCCGCGAGAAGCGCGGGCAGGTCGATCTTGTCCAGCAACCCTGCGATCTGCACCGCCTCACTCAGGGCATTGCGGATCGCGGCCAGATCACGCGGGCCGCCGCGATCGAGCGCCAGTCGCGACAGCGCCCGGTCGACATCGGGCACGGACCGCAACCGGTCGCGCAGATCGGTGGCCAGCCGAGGCTGTTCGGTGAAAAGCTCGATTGCGTCTTGGCGCGCAAGAATGGTCGCCTGGGTGCAGGATGGGCTGGCCAGCCGGCGTTCCAGCAGCCGCGCCCCGCCTGCCGTCACGGTCCTGTCGATACAGGCGAGCAACGATCCGGCCCTGCCGCCGCCCAGCGCATGAGTCAGTTCAAGCGACCGCCGTGTTGTGGCGTCGATCTGCATGGCGCTCGACTGTCCTTCCTGCACTGGCGGTCGCAATAGTGGCAGGTGCCCCTTCTGGGTGATTTCGAGATATTCCACCACGGCTGCCATCGCCGCGACTTCGGCCCGACCGAAACTGCCGAAGGCATCCAGCGACCCTATGTCGTACAAGGCGCAGAGCCGCTTTTCGCCGCCAGTGCTGTCAAATGCAGCGCGGCCCAGATTGGTCACGGCGGCCCCGGAATCTGACACGATACAGGCTAAACCTGCATCTGTCCCATCCGCCAGCAGCACCTCTTGCGGACCCAACCGCGCCAGTTCCGGGCCCAACCGGACAATCGGGCAAGGCATCACATGAAACGTGCCGGTCGAGATATCCACCCAAGCCAAGGCACTCTCGTTGCGGACCTGCGCAAAGGCCGCCAGATAGTTGTGCCGCCGTGCGTCCAGCAGCGAATCCTCGGTCAGGGTGCCGGGCGTCACCAGCCGCACCACGTCGCGCCGCACGACCGATTTATAACCCCGCTTTTTCGCTTCGACGGGGTCTTCCATCTGCTCGCAAACGGCGACCCGAAATCCCTTGCGAATCAACGTCAGCAGATACCCCTCGGCGGCATGAACCGGGACGCCGCACATCGGGATGTCCTGTTCCAGATGCTTGCCCCGCTTGGTCAGGGCAATGTCCAGTGCCGCGGCCGCGGCGACGGCATCGTCAAAGAACATCTCGTAGAAATCGCCCATCCGGTAGAACAGCAAGGCATCGGGATATCCGGCCTTGAGGCCTAGATATTGTTCCATCATCGGCGTGATCGTGCTGCTTGCGTCGCTCATGCATCCCCCGGCGCGACCCTAGCCAGACGGGTGAATCGGCGAAAGCCGAAAACGCGTTGCCCCCATCGGCCCAACCCCGTTATGTCAGACCGACCGGGGAGGAACGACAATGGCCAAGGCAAAGGTGACGCGCGAAGAGGCGCTGCAATTCCACATGCAGCCAACCCCCGGCAAATGGGAGGTCACAGCGACCGTGCCGATGACCACCCAGCGTGACCTGTCGCTGGCCTATTCCCCCGGCGTTGCGGTGCCCTGCGAGGAAATCGCCGCCAATCCCGAAACCGCCTATGACTATACCAACAAGGGCAATCTGGTCGCCGTGATCTCGAATGGCACCGCCGTTTTGGGCCTCGGCAATCTGGGCGCGCTGGCGTCAAAGCCGGTGATGGAAGGCAAGTCGGTGCTGTTCAAACGGTTCGCCGATGTCAATTCCATCGACATCGAGTTGGACACCGAAGACCCGGATGCCTTTTGCAATGCGGTCCGCCTGATGGGTCCGACATTCGGCGGGATCAACCTCGAGGATATCAAGGCGCCTGAATGTTTCATCATCGAACAGCGGTTGAAGGAAGAGATGGATATTCCCGTCTTTCATGACGACCAGCACGGCACGGCAGTGATCTGTGCCGCCGGTCTGATCAACGCGCTGCACCTGTCGGGCAAAAAGATCGGCGATGTGCGGATTGTGTTGAACGGGGCGGGTGCGGCAGGGATTGCCTGCCTCGAACTGCTGAAATCGATGGGGGCCAGGCACGACAACTGCATCATGTGCGACACCAAGGGGGTCATTTACCAAGGCAGGACCGAAGGCATGAACCAATGGAAATCAGCGCATGCCGCAAAGACCGATTTGCGGACGCTGGAACAGGCGATGACGGGAGCGGATGTCTTTCTGGGGGTCAGCGCCAAGGGGGCGGTGACGCCTGAAATGGTGTCTGACATGGCCGACAACCCGGTTATTTTCGCGATGGCCAACCCCGATCCGGA
>JBBKXP010000294.1:0-3382 GCA_037969545.1 Paracoccaceae bacterium
GTTCCTTGCCTTTGATGTCCCAGACCCGCATTCCCTTGCCCTCGACGATGATCCGGGGATCGATTGTTTCAAAAGGTTTGTGCTGCACCAGATGATGCCACATGTGGGCGCGGTCAGCCTCGATCACATGCTGCGGATCGTTGGCGGTGTTCAGGGTATCCATCTCGGGACTCCAATAGGGATGAGCAGCGGTCGTCGGGTCACGAATCCCGTTTCAATTCCGCTGATGATAGTGGCATTTTGCGCGCTCTGGTGGCAGGATCAATAGGGCCAGAACAGGTGCAAGTCTAAGGCCAGTTACCGAACGCGCACTGCCTTTGCCAACCCAATGACGACTTGCAAGTATATGTATTAATGATACTTTGTCCGTTGTCGCCATTTAGGCGGTGTTGCCGAATGTCGTGCATGAACGACATGACAGGATTGACCGCGGCCCAAGACCCCCGTTTTCTGGACGGGTGCGAGGTCATGCTTTTTCGGATTTTCCGAATTGGGCTTTGCGAAATGAGGGGCTTTTTCGCCTGGCTGATCCGTGGTCAGCTTGTGCCAAGCAAGGGGCGGCGACTACGCCCCCCTGAACGAGTCGAGGCGGGGACAACCCCGTCCGCCAACCGGCCCCAAAAGGGCCATCCAACCTGGGAGAAACGATATGACTATGAAGAAAACACTGATGGGCGCCGTCGCCTCGGTCGCGCTGCTGTCCGGTGCACAGGCCGCATTGGCCGAAGCGCATGGCGAACTGACCGTCGGCTATTTCCTCGAATGGCCGATGCCGTTCGAATTCGCCAAGGTCAACGGCACCTATGACGAGGCGCTGGGGATGAAGGTGAACTGGGTCAGCTTTGACACCGGCACCGCAATGAGTGCCGCAATGGCGTCAGGCGACGTGCAACTCAGCGTCAGCCAGGGCATCCCGCCCTTCGTGGTCGCGACCAGCGCCGGGCAGGATCTGCAGGTGCTCGACGTCGCCGTGTCCTATTCGGAGAACGATAACTGCGTCGTGCGTGCCGACCGCGAGATCACCAAGGACAGCGCTGCCGAACTGGCAGGGGGCAAGGTCGCCGTGCCGCTGGGTACTGCCGCCCACTATAATTTCCTGCGCCAGATGGACCATTTCGGCATCGACGTGGCGAGCCTTGAAGTTGTCGACATGGCCCCCGCAGACGGTGCCGCCGCACTGGCGCAAGGTCAGGTCGACATGGCCTGTGGCTGGGGCGGTGCGCTGCGCCGGATGATGGAAAGCGGCAACGTCCTGCTGACCGGTGCGGAAAAGGAAGAACTGGGCATTCTGGTGTTCGACGTCACCTCGGCCCCGGCGTCGTTCGTGGCGGAAAACCCCGATGTCGTCGCCAAGTTCCTTGCCGTGACCGCCGAGGCCAACGCCCAGTGGAACGACGGGTCGATGCAGGCCGAAATGCTGCCGGTGATCGCCAATGACGCCGGCATGGACGAGGCGGCTGCGGCCGAAACCATGGCGACCTTCAGTTTCCCGTCGGTCGAGGATCAGCTGTCGGCCAAGTGGTTCGGCGGCGGTGCGCAGGCCTTCATGGAGGGCGTCGCGCAGGTGTTCGTCGATGCGGGGTCGATCCCGTCGGCTAACGCCAGCTATGACGGCAACGTCAACACCGGCCCGCTGGCGGCTGCCGGCGCCATGTAACTGCGGTTTGGGGGCGTCTGGAAACTGACGCCCCCGCCATCTGTTTTCGCTGCCGGTTCGCCCACGGACCGGCGCCGAAAACACATGGAGCGGGACATGGCCGGATTGACGATTGAACACCTGTCGATGCGTTTCGATCTGCCGGGCGGTGGTGCGGTGCAGGCTTTGCAGGACGTCTCGCTTGACCTGAAACAGGGCGAGCTGATGTCGGTGCTCGGCCCCTCGGGATGTGGCAAAACGACCCTGCTGAACATCGTCGCGGGGTTTCTGACCCCGACAGATGGCAAGATCATCTTGAACGGCAAACGGGTTCACGGACCCAGTCCGGAACGTGGGATGGTGTTTCAGGCGGGCGCGCTGTTCGAGTGGATGAACGTGCGCGACAACGTCAGCTTTGGCCCCCGGATGAAGGGGCAACGGTCGGCGCAATACAAGGCCAATGTCGATCACCTGCTGGATATCGTCGGTCTGCGCGATTTCAAAGACAAGGCGATCTATGAATTGTCGGGGGGGATGCAGCAGCGGGTGGCGCTGGCCCGGTGTCTGGCCAATGACCCCGATGTCATCCTGATGGACGAACCCTTGGGTGCGCTGGATGCGCTGACACGTGAAAAGATGCAGGGGCTGGTTCTGAAGCTGTGGAAAGAGACCGGCAAGACGATCGTCCTGATCACCCATTCCGTCGAAGAGGCGCTGCTGCTGGGTGAGCGGCTGGTCGTGATGGCCCCTCGCCCCGGTCGCATCCACAAGGAATACCGCCTGCCCTTTGCAGAGATGGGCGTCAATAAGGACCTGCGCGAGGTCAAAAAGCACCCCGAATTCAACCAGCGCCGCGAGGAAATCCTGAGCATGATCTGGGATATGGAAGAAGAAATCATGGGCCGCGCCGAGGAGACCGTCTGATGGAGCTGATCGGCAAGCTGGGCGGCGAACTGGGTGGGGTTCTGGCAACCCTCTGGGCCGCCGCTCCCTATCTCATCGGCTATGTCCTTTTGATCCTGCTGACGTTGTTCATCTGGCGCGGCGTGCGGCGGCTGATGACGCCGAAACATGACTACGGGTCACTCAAAACCGTGACTTTTGGTGATGAAAGCGCCGTCAGCTCGAATATGGCCGCTTCGATTATCTCGGTCGCGCTGATCTTTCTTCTGTGGGGGGCGTTCACCGGGTCGAAACTGCTGCCCGGGTTCCTGCACGCGCCGGGGCCCTTCGTCGGGATGGCATCTTTCGATTATACCTTGCAGGAGGCCAATGGGGCGACCGACGACGCGACCGTGACGGTGGATGTTTTTCCGGCCGGGGCCGCCGTCGACGAGACAGTTGTCGATCCCGGCGAAGGTTTCGCCAAGAACGACTTCGTGACGGTGCAAAGCTACCGTTCGACCCTGTTGCGCGCCGCCGACAACGACGAGGTCACGCGCGATGACGGGGCCGTTGTCGTGGCAATCAACGGCAAGCCGATCGCGCCGGGCGAAAGTGTCTCGACAGATTTCGGCCGGGTCGCCCTGACCCCCAAGGGAACGCTGAACATATCGCCCTCGGGTGGTTGGCAGATGGAGCCGATCTGGTTGCCCGCCCCCGAGTCGGTCTGGGCAAGGTTGGTCGAAATCTCGCAGACGGGATTTCGCAATTCCAGCCTGGCCGAACACCTTGGCTATTCGCTGTTCCGGGTGATCGTCGGGTTCGTGCTCGGGGCCATCGTCGGCATCCCGCTGGGCTATGCGA
>JBBKXP010000295.1:0-3485 GCA_037969545.1 Paracoccaceae bacterium
GTTCAATGTGGTGGTGGCAGCGGTGCTGCTGTTCAGCGGCGAAGGGCGGTAGGGGCGAAAGCGATTTCGAGTGACGAGGGGGGTGATCCGAAGCCAGCTGTGAACCAACGGAAGCTTTCAATTTCGGTTGGTCACGGACGAGGGACCGTGTGATGGGTTCGCGGAATCATGATTGTGGTTCGGGTCGCCGGCAGTGCGCAAATATCCATCCTGAGGCCGCGAACGGTCACAAGACCAGACGCGTGGAGATGTCTGCAAGGTGCCGTGAAACGCCATTCGCTTTTTGGCATCCACACCCTTCTGATCGGCCTTCCGGGTCTGCACGCCCAGAATGGCCATGAACATGCCATGGCACATGTCCGCGAAACCCGCCAATGTGGCGATCGTCACGGCGCGCGACGGTGCGGGATCAGACAACGTCGGCACGATGGCGCGTCCGCCGCAAGCCAGCATTTTCTGCCCGAATGCGAATGGTCAGGATGGCTGCGGTCAATGCAGTGAACACGACGGCCACCCATGGCAGGCCAAGGCACAGCGGCAGAACGGCAATCTCACCGATCACGACCAGATAATTCGGATGTGAGAAATAGCGGTACGGACCGTGCGCGACGAGCGTTTCACTCGGCAGAACAATGATCCGCGTGGTCCAGCGGCGCCCCAGCGTTGCCAACACCCAGATCCGCCCCATCTGCAGTGTAAGAAATACTGCCAGCCAGAGGCTGTTGATCGGCTGATCCGCGCCGAACACCCACAGGGTGCCGAGCCACGCAGAATGAAGCACGATGATTGCCGGGTAATGCCCACGCGCCACCTCAAATGCTCCGCGCTTCAACAACGCCACCGTGTTGCGCTGCGCGAGCCATAATTCCCCCAGCCTGCATGTTGTCACCAGTGCCAGGAGCAGGGCTGCGGGAGTCATGCCGCTGCTCGCAATGACACGCAACTTGCGGTGAAGCCCGGTCCCATTGCGGTAAGCAAGGTGCGCGGCGGCAACCCCGCCTTCAACAGCCGGTCCAGAACGAAGAGGACAGTTGGTGCCGACATGTTGCCGTAGTCGGCAAGAACGGTCCGCTCATGGTCGAGTGACCCTTGTTCCAGCGCAAGTGCGCGTTCCAGCGCTGTAATGACCTTCGCCCCGCCCGGGTGGCACGCGAAGCGGTTCACATCCGACATGGATAGTCCGAACCTTGCCAGAATGCCCTGAACCGCAGCTGCGATGTTTGCTTCGGCAAAAGGTGGAATGGCCCGGTCGAAAATTACGCCCAAGCCCACGTCGTCCACGCTCCAACCCATAATATCGAGCGTTCCCGGCCAGGTATGCTGACCTGACATCTCGATAGAGGCCACACCGCCCTCGCCAGATCGCAGGACGCAGGCGGCCGCCCCATCACCAAAAAGTGCCGTTGCCACGATGTTTTCCTTGGTCAGTTTGTCGTGTCGGAAGGCGACCGAGCACAACTCTACTGCCACGACGAGCACGCAACTGCCTGGCCTCGAATGTGCCAGCCGTGCGCCAAGTCCCAGCCCGGTCACGCCGCCGGCGCAGCCAAGCCCAAATACCGGAACGCGCTCGCAATCTGCACGAAAACCAAGGGTGTCTGCGACGCGGGCATCAACACCAGGGGTCGCAAGCCCGGTAGATGACACGGTCACCACGGTGTCGACCTCGCCCGCAGATATTCCCGCGACGGTCAAAGCCTTGGACGCGACAGCAGTAAACAGCTCACATGCCCCGTCAAGATAGGCAGCGTTCCGTTCCGACCATCCGAGCGGCTGAAGGTACCAGTCCAACGGCCGGACCAGATAACGATGCACAATCCCGGACGTCTCGAACACTTTCACCATACGCTCGAAATCATCGAAGCGCTCTGAAAAAACGTCGTGTGCTACAATCGCAGCTTCTCGCTGATTTATGACATTGCGCGGAACAGCAGTGCTCACTGAGAGCAGCTTGACGCATGGTAGCATACATTTTCCTTTTCCGCAGAAACACCTGATGTGCCAACCATCAGCGCGACAATGCAGGTTACCTGAGTGAACGCGCCAGAAAGAGCTTGGTTCCAATGGGTGGGTCTGCGCTCCGCCGAAACACGACGGATCATTCAGCAGGACCCGGCTAACTTCTGGTCGCCAGAAGCCTCCGGACCGCTAATTGGATCTTGTCGGACAAGGCTGGCTTGAAGTGCGCAGGTTGGTAGGCGTATTCGGAGGCCCTGCCGAGAAGGGGATTTGGGCTAAAAAATGCAGTGCTTCGTACGGCTGCTCGGGAGGTGAACTTACAAATTCTCACCATACGATCCTCGCAATCATGTCATGCTCGGGGAAAAATTGGGAAAAATTGGCTGAACGTCTTCAGTCTGGATAGGGTCACACAGACCCATGCGGATTTCATATTGCCGGCTTTGACCCACGCGCTTCTTATGTAATCCCGGTCGAACCGTTGGCCGGACTGGACGTTTGAGCAGCCATAGCCGTTCCTCGGGTCAATTGACGCGGTGAATTAGACCGCTCCTTTGCCGCGCAATGCTTCGATCTTTTCGGCATCCAGACCCAGACCGAGCAGGATATCACGGGTGTCCGCACCCAGTTGCGGCGCGGCCTTGGTCGGCTGATCCGCGCCGCCAACGCGCACTGGTCCGGCCAGCATCCGGAGTATCTCGGCGCCATCCGGGCCGGTGAAACCGGCGATGCGGTTCTGATCGGCGACGAAGGGGTTCTCCAGCGCGGCAGCCACGTCGTTGACCGGGGCGACCGGGGCGAGGCCCTGCAACAGGGCCAGCCATTCGGCGGTGGTGCGTTCCATCAGCACGGCATCCAGCATTTCGGTGACCTCGGCGCGGTTCTCCAGCCGGGTGGCGAAGGTCGCAAAGCGCGGGTCGGTGGCCCATTCAGGGTGGTTGAGGGCTTGCGACAGGATCGGCCAGAATTTCTCTTTGTTGCACATCACGAACAACCAGCCGTCGCTGGTGCGATACAGCTGCGACGGGGTTAGCGAGGGGTGCGCCGAGCGTGGCTCGCGGCCCTGGTTGACGCCTGCGTTCAGATACCAGGTGGCGAGGTAGCTGAGGTTGTGCAGACCGGTGTCGAACAGCGAGGTGTCGAGATCCATGCCCTTGCCGGACGCCCGCGCGCCGATGATTCCGGTTGCCAGCGCAAAGGCGGCCATCAGCCCGGTCATCATGTCGACGACCGAGAGGCCAAAGCGGGCAGGGGGACCGTCCGGCTCGCCGGTCAGGCTGAGGTAGCCTGCCTCAGCCTGCATCAGGTAGTCGTAGCCCGGCCACGAACGGCGCGGCCCCTCGCGGCCATAGGCAGAGAGATGGGCGCAGACGATGGCCGGGTTGACCGGACCGAGCGTCGCGTAGTCCAGCCCAAGCGTGCCCGGCAGGTCGCCACGCAGGTTGTTCAGGACCGCATCAGCCTGCGCGACCAGCTTGTGGAAGATCTCGCGCCCTTCGGCGGTCTTGAGGTTCAGAGTCAACGAG
>JBBKXP010000296.1:0-28002 GCA_037969545.1 Paracoccaceae bacterium
GGCCCATCACCGACATGGCGGTCAGGCTTTTGCCCGATCCGCTTTCGCCGACGATCCCCAGAGTCTCGCCCTTTTTGATGCCGAAGCTGACGCTTGAAAGGGGTTGGACCGCGCCGAACGCCACCCCGAGATCACGGACCTGCAACATCGTCAGGCCCCCCGAAGCCGGTCGCGGATGTCGAGCGCGCGGATCAATTCGTCGCCGAACAGGTTCACCGCGATGACGGTCACGGCGACGACGATGCCGGGGAAAATGATGACCCACGGCGACAGGAACAGTTGCGCCGTCCCCGACGACATCATCGCGCCCCAGCTTGGTGTCGGGGGCTGTGCGCCAAGGCCGAAAAAGCCCAAGGTCGCCTCGAGTACGATGCCGTCGCCGATCGCCAGCATGCCCACGACGATGACGGGCGCGATGGCGTTGGGCATCAGGTGCTTGAGCAGGATATGGGCGGGTTTGGCGCCAAGGTTGATCGTCGCCTCGATGAAGGTCTCGCGCTTTAACCGCACGATCTGCGCCCGCGTCAGCCGGGTGAACTGCGCGAGGTAGGCGATGGCGATGGCGAAGGTGGTTGAGGTCAGGCCGGGGCCGATGATGGCGACGAAAATCAGCGCGATCAGGATGTCGGGGAAGGACCATGTGAGATCGACGACGGTCATCACTGCGCGTTCGAAGAAGCCGCCGAAATATCCCGCCGCCGCGCCCAGCGTCATGCCGACCGTCATCGAAATGGCGATCGCTGTGCCGCTGACCGACAGCGAAGTCCGCGCCCCGTAGATGACGCGGGACAGCACATCACGGCCGAACTCGTCAGTGCCCAAAAGGTGCGGCCAGCCCGGCGGGGAGTTGCCGTTGGCAAGATCCTGTGCGGCATAGTCGAAGGGGGCGATCAAAGGCGCGAAGAAGGCGGTCAGCACCAGCAGGATGATGAACCCGCCCGCGACCTTGCCCATGACCGAGCCGAAGGCGCGGCCGATGCTCATTCGGGCGAAGGCATCGAAGGATCGCGCAGCCATGTTGCGTTTAGTGGAAACGGTGCCGGTCATGACTTCGCCTCGCGGATACGGGGGTCCATCGCGGCTTGCGCCACATCGCCGATCAGCGTGCCCAGCATCACGGCAAGGGCCAGCATCAGAAGGCAGCCCTGCACGACGGGATAATCACGCTGCCCCAGTGCGCGGATCAGCAGCGACCCCAAACCGGGGCGGCCAAAGACGAATTCAACCGTCACCGCGCCGCCAAGGATCCAGCCGATCCGCAGGGCGAGTATGGTGACGACCGGTAGCATCGCATGGGGCAGCAGGTGGCGCCACAGGATCGTGCTGCGCGACAGGCCCTTGGCGTGCAGCAGGGTCACGAAATCCTCGCGACCGGCATCCATCAGCGCCACGCGGGTGACGCGGGCGACAAGGGCGATGCCGCCAAAGCCGATGGTGATGACAGGCAGCACAAGGCTTTCCCAGCCGCGCGCACCCGATACCGGAAACCAGCCAAGATGCACCGAAAAGAGCAGGATCAGCAAAAGCGCCAGCCAGAAGCCGGGCACCGTGGACCCGAGCAGGATGAAGCCGCGCACGAAACGTTCGACGATGGGGTTGCGGGTCGTCGCCGAGACGGTGCCAAGGATCATCCCGAAGACCGACGAGAACAGGAAGGCCAGTGCGCCGAGGTTGAGTGAATATGGCAGATTTTGCGCGATCAGATCGGCCACCGGGCGGCGCAGCACGATGGCATCACCGAAATCACCGCGAAACATCGCCCCGACCCATGTGGCGTATTGGCTGATCAGCGATTGGTCGAGCCCGAATTTGGCCACCAGATTCGCACGTGCTTCGGGCGAGGAGCCGACACGGATCAGGTTGTCGATCGGATCGCCGGGCAGCAGCCGGACGATCATGAAAATCACGACCGAAATCGCGATGGAGACGGGGATCGTCATCAATATACGTTGAAAGGTATAGCGCAGCAGCATGGCGGCCCCAGTTGCATGACAAGATGGTTGCGCGGCCCCCGGAATTCAGGAGCCGCGCGAGGCGATCATTCAACCACGGTGACGTCGATCATCGTGGCCGATCCGAACCGCGTGCCGCCGATCTTGTCGGGCAACGCGACGTTGGTGGCGTTGTAGGCAATGTTCGTGGTCGGCTGATAGATCGGCACGAACAGATGCTGGCTGAGGATATACTCGTGGTAGGCGGTGAAATTGGCGATCCTTTGCGCCGAGGTGGCGCTTTCGGTCATCGCGACCTTGTTCAGCCTCTCGCCTTCGGGATCATTCCACATCGACACGTTGGGATAGCCGAGGCGTTCGCCCGAAAAGAACCAGTCGAGGATATCCGAATTGTTCCAGTCATAGCTGCGCACCGCCAGCTGATGCCGGTCGGCCTTGTATTCGTCGCGGATGGTCGAGCTGTCAAAGACGGTGATGTCCGCCTTCATGCCCACCGCCGCCAGCTGCGCCTGCACCACTTGGGTCAACCGGGTCATCTCGGTCGAGTTTTCGGTGAAGAGTTTGACCTCGAGCGGCTTGCCGTCCTTTGCGCGCACGCCACCGTCGCCCATCATCCAGCCGGCCTGATCCAGCAGTTCGCCAGCCCGCACCGGATCATAATTGACGTTGAGATCGGCAGGCACATTGGCCTCGGGCAGCGACGCGATCAGGAAATTATGCGCCGCCGCGCCGACGCCGTTGTAGACCGAGGCGACGATGCCCTCCTGATCAATGGCCAGTCCCGTCGCCTCACGCACCAGTGGATCATCGAACGGGGCCGAGGTGACGTTGATCGGCATGTAGACGATCCCGGTACCGGGCATCTGGATGACTTTCACGTCCGGTTCGGCGGCAAGGATATCAAGAAAATCGGTGGGCACGCCCAGCAGGATATCGACGCCGCCGGTTTTCAGTTCAAGGAACGCCGTCGACTGGTCGGGGATTTCGCGGAAGGTGACCCGTTCCAGATGAGCCGGCCCCTGATTGGTAGACAGATCAGACGCCCAGGCATAATCATCATTGCGCACCAGCACCGTTTCCAGGCCGATATCGAAGGTCTCGAACTTGAAGGGGCCGGTGCCGACGGCGCCGGTGACGCCGTAGTCTGCGCCCATCTCATCATAGGCGGCCTGACTCGGGATGCCCATGAAGGTGCTACCAAGATTATACAGCAGGTTCGGCTCGGGACGCTCCATCACGAACTTGACGGTCAGATCATCGACCACTTCGACCGATTTGATCGCCGCCGTCAGATAGGCGTTCTCGGTGTCCAGAAAATCCGGGATCCAGTCGGCGACACTCTGGGCGTTGAACGGGGTGCCGTCATGAAAAGTGACTCCCTCCTTGAGATGGAACACCCATTCCATCCCGTCTGCCGATTCTTCCCAAGAGGTGGCAAGGTGCGGGTGGAATGATTGGTCGGCATCCTGCTCGACTAGCCGGTCATAGATCATCGACGTGGCGGTGTTGAGGATGCTGGACCGGATCGGGTCATAGGACGTGGCCCCAAGTTCGTCGCCCGCAAAGGCGATGACCGCCTCTTGGGCAAAGGCCCCGGTGGCAAGGAATGCGGCTGTGACGATCGCCGATCCCGAAAAGAGTTTGGACATGGTCGAATATCGCATGGTGGTATTCCTTGTATGAGTGAAAAGGCAAATCAGGTCTTGGTCGCGGTCTCCGATCGGGCTGAGGCAGGGTCACCCACATGACCCGTGAAGCGGCTGTAAAGCCGGGCAATCTTGTTCATCCGGTCCTCGACCGACGGCCCGAGTTCCAGGAACACGCCGTTGACCAGCAGGTTGGCAAGACTGGCCATCTGGGCGGTTGAATCCCAGAACAGGTTGAACGATGTCGGGACGACGAAAATCTCGCTCGCCACCTCGTGCCCCCAGTCGCAATAGGGGTCGGTGATCAGCGTGACGGGAATCCCCGCTGCCTTGGCCTCGGCCGCCAGCAGTTGCGCGTGACGTGAATAGCGCCGCGCCTCGAAGATCACGAGGGCCGCATTGGTGTCTTGCATCGCCAGAACCTCGGCAAAGTTGCCGCTGGCCAGATCCAGAAGATGCACACCGTCGCGCAGGTATTGCAGCTGGTTGACGAAAATCTGCGCCATCCCGCGTTCGGTCTGAAATCCGCAGGCGTAGACGGTCCGGGCCTGCGCCAATCTGCTCACAACCTTTTCCCACTCGGGGCTGTGTGCCGCTTCGTAAACGGCGACAAGCGCGGCCATTTCCAGTTCCAGGCCGCGACCCAGCTGATCCTCGCCAGCTTTTGTGCGGGCTTGGAGATCCCGGAGACGATCGCCGATCAGCCAGGGACCGTCGCCCATATCGCTGCGCAGGTTCTTCTTGAGGTCTTTGAACCCCTCGTACCCGATGGCCTTGCAAAACCTTCCCACTGTCGGTTCGCTGACCCCGACCCTGGTAGCGATGCTGGCCGCGGTTTCGAACGGCAGTGCAGGAAGTTCGGCCAGGAGGTAATTGGCCAGCACCTTGTCCGCCTTCGAGGCAGAGGACAGTGCTTCGGTCAGCCGATCACGCAGGGGTTTGGACATGCAGGAATCCCAAAGGTTGAGGTGATTAAGAAAGAAAACTTGCGCCAAGTCAAATGATTTTGTTTTACTTGCATGTCGCTGGAAACAGGCGCCAACTGGGCCAAGGCCCAACATGGCCGCAGTGCGACAGAAGCAGAGGTCGTCATTTGATTTATGATTTTCTTGTCATTGGCGGCGGCATATCGGGCGCGTCTGTGGCCTATGAACTGGCAGCACAAGGCAGCGTCCTACTGCTTGAGGCGGAAGCGACGGCAGGTTATCACAGCACTGGCCGGTCGGCGGCCTTGTTCACCCGCAACTATGGCGGACCCGTCGTGCGCCGGATCAATGCGGCGAGCGAGGCGTTTTTTCGGACCCCGCCGGACGGGTTTTGCGACACCCCGCTGCTGACACCGCGCGGTTCGCTGACTGTCGCGATGCCAGGGGCCGAGGCGACACTGGATCCAATTCTTGACCTGTCGGAACCTGGTCAGGAAGTCGTCGAATTGAGCCCGGCAGCGGCCTGTGACTTGGTGCCGTTTCTCTGCCCCGAGAGGGTCGCCCGCGCGGTTTTCGAGGCGGAGGTGGCCGACATCGATGTCGCGACGCTGCATTTGGCTTACCTCAAGGGGGCAAGGCTGCGCGGCGCGGTGATTGCGACAAAGCAGCCGGTCATCGGTTTGATTCGGGTGGACGGCTGCTGGAACGTCACCACCAGCACAGATCAGCATCGGGCCGCGACGATCATCAATGCGGCCGGGGCATGGGCCGACCGGATTGGTGGCATGGCCGGCGCGGACAGCATCGGTCTGGTCCCCAAGCGACGCACCGGCATTATCATCGACGCGCCAGCTGGAACTGATGTTGCGGTCCTGCCTGCGGTCGATTTCGCCGGGACGGACATCTACCTCAAGCCCGATGCGGGAAGGCTCATGGTGTCGCCCGGTGACGCGACCCCGATAGAACCGCATGACGCCTGGGCGGATGATATGGACATTGCGGTACTGGCGGACTGGATCACCCGGGAAACCCGGATCGTGGTGAGCAAGGTCATCCACAGTTGGGCAGGGCTACGCAGTTTTGTAAGAGACGAGGCGCCGGTCGTCGGTTTCGATCCGAAATTGGATGGGTTCTTTTGGCTGGCGGGGCAGGGTGGCTATGGAATCATGATGGCGCCGACCCTTGCAGTCATGGCGTCGGACCTCTGTGCATCTGGCGTCACGCGCCGACCGGAACTTGCACTGGCCGTTTCGCCGCAACGCCTGTTCGGATCGGATTGATGTCAGAGGATGGTGCGATGCAAGATCAATCCCAAGGTGCGCCGGACCACTTTGCGCGCGTCGTATCGACGACTGTCGCGGGGTGAATCTGGCCGGAAACAGCGGCGGGTCACGCCGTCAAAGAAGCTGTCAATTGTTCCCATTGACGCGCATAATTCGCGTATTCCGGCTGCTGCAAGGTCGCTGTGGTCGCCGCGACGCCAGTCCTGTCCAGACCCCGCCCAAAGACCATTGCGGCGCCGCGGCTTGTCCCGGTTTCGGAACTTATTGGTAAAACGGGCCGCCCGGCTGCACTTGCCAGCATCGTGAGGTAGGTCTGATTGCGGCTAAATGCGCCTTCAACGATGATCGGACCGGCGGCGCCGGTCAGCGACAAGCACGTCGCTGTCATCATTGCCAAGTAGAATGACACCGCCGCCGACCGTTCAGCCGATCCCGCCATGGGCTCCACACCAACCCAGCGAGCTATGGATCCCTGAAACGGGCCGCTTTCCTGCACGACTGCCGGCAGAAGCATGTTTCCGCTGGACAGCACCCCGGCCACGGCCTGTGGGCCGGGGACGTTCTTGGCGCCGCCTGTCAGCATTTCAAACTCGCGCCCGCCCATGAATCGGGCCGATCGGGTTGGTCTGCCATTCGCATCGACATTGATCAGCGTGTCGCGCCGCGGATCAAGTTCGACCTCGTCGCCGCCGACCGCCATGCAGACGACCCAAGTTCCGCTTGATACGACGGCGAAGGGTGCGGGCCGGGACACAAGGTGCGGATAAAGCGACGCGTTGGAATCATGAATTCCGCAGGCAACCGGAGTCGCGGGGTCTAATCCGGTGCGTTCGACCACCTGCGGCAAGATCGTGCCCAGAATGTCATTTGAACGGCGCGGCGGTGCCACCCTGGCCGTAATTCCCAGCCGGTCGGCCAGCGACGAGAACCTGCCGTGATCGGGCATCCAGAGGTCCGTGTGACAGCCCAGCGATGTGACATCGGTCGCGGCAACGCCGCAAAGGCGATGTGACCAGTATTGCGGATAAGTGACGATCTGGCTTGTCCGTGCCAGCAGTCCGGGATCGCGCGAGAAAAGCCAGAACAACTGCGCCCCGATGTTGAGCCCCATCGGCAAGCGGGGTGATCCGGTTTGTGCAAAGTCGGGCCGTATCGCATCGTAGCTGGCAGCGATCTGGTCTGGTCCGGTATCTTCGTAGTCAAGGATCGGCGTGGCCAGTCCGCCTTTGCGGTCCAACAGGGCACAGCAGGCACCGTGAGTCGTGACCGATATGGCATCGACGCCGTGCCTCGCATGAAATCGCCGCAAGCCATCCAGCAGAAAATCCCAGAGACGGTCGACATCGAAATGCCGATAAGGTGGCCCGTCGCGAACGGTGTTGGGTTGGGTGACGACCGCAACTTCGGCAAGTGTGCCCAGATCGACCAGAGCGAGCTTTGCGTTGGTCTTGCCAATGTCGATGACGGCGACATGTGCAATCATGGCATGTGAAAGACGGGGACGAGCGGGGTGGCGACGGGTTCGTTGCCAGGATGACTGACCATGATGTCGGCCATTTGCGCCCACCATTTCTGCATCAGGGGATGGTCAGGCAGGTCGTCCATCCGGTGCCCCTCGGAACGCCAGAGGACGCCGAACAGGATGCCCGTCTCGTCGTCCAGATGGATCGAGTAGTCACTGATCCCGGCTGATTTCAGCAGGGCCACGAGGTCGGGCCAGATCGCATCATGCCGGCGCTTGTATTCGTCCTTCTGCCCCGGCTTCAGGTGCATCTTAAAGGCATATTTCTGCATCAGTTCCTCCACATCGCCCAGAGGCGCGGGAGGGCGATCACGCCGATCAGCAAGAGGCCGATCACGATCGACATGACGATCCCCGGCACGTTGAGCAGGCCCAGACCAAATGTCACCAGCCCCATGACGAAAGCGGCGATGACCACGCCCGGTATAGTGCCTGATCCGCCAAGGATGTTCACGCCCCCGAGGACGACCATCGTGATTACCTCGAGTTCCATCCCGAGCCCGATGGACGGCCGGGTGGAGCCAAGCCGAGAGGTCAAGCACACCGCGGCAACGCCCGACATCAAGCCGGTCAACAGGAACAGGATGAATTTCACACGCCGCACCCGGATGCCGGAAAAAAGCGCCCCGGTCGCATTGTTGCCGATGGCATAGACGGCACGGCCGAAGTTGGTCAGGTGCAGCAGGATGCCAAAGCCAACGGCAAGGCCAACAAAGATCGCGAATTCGACCGAAAAGACCCACCAGACATAGCCCTGCCCGAAAGCCTTGAAGCCTTTCGGGTATCCGCCAAAGGCGGTGTCGCCCAGCACGATATAGCTGATGCCGCGAAAAAAGCTCATCGTGCCGATGGTGACGACGATGGACGGCAGTCCCATGATCGTCACAAGCACCGCGTTGAACGCGCCGCAGGCCAGTCCGACCCCGAGCCCGATCAGAACCAGAACTCCTGTTGGTGCCGCGATCTGCGCGGCTGCGCCCATCGCGGTCGAGGCGAGCGCGATAATGGCCGCGACCGACAGGTCGATTTCGCCGGCGATGATGAGAAGCGCCATTGCAAAGGCGATCATTGCCTTTTCGGTGAAATTGAACGTGGCGTCCGAGAGGTTCCAGGCGTTCAGGAAGTAGGGCGAAGCAAGCGAGTTGAAGACGAAGATCGCCACGGCGACGGCCAGAAGCAGGCTTTCCCAACTGCGCAGGTGGCGCTGCAGCGTGGATTGCAGGCGATCGGGGATGCGTCTTTCAGTCATACTCATTGAGCAACCTCGGCCTGCTTGAGGATGATCCGGCCCCGGGTCCGGCCGGCCTGAGCGTTGAGGGCGACAGCAATGATGATCGCCGCGCCCGAGATGGCCAGTTGCCAGAACGGCGAGATATTGACGACGGGCAGCGCGTTCTTGATGACGCCCAGAAACAGCGCCCCCATCACCGCCCCGCCGACTGAACCAAGGCCGCCGGCAATCGAGATACCGCCGATAACGCAGGCGGCGACCACATCCAGTTCAAACCCCCCCGCGATGTCAACGTAGGCGACTGCATAGCGTGAGACCCAAAGGTATCCTGTCAGCCCGGCCAATGAACCGGCGATCGTGAAGGCCCAAAACTGAGTCCGACCGACGTTCAGGCCCGCATAAATTGCCGCATGCGGATTGCCGCCGACGGCATAGAACGCACGACCCAGCGTCGTGCGCGCCAGAACCACCGCAAACAGGACCACCACGGCAATCGCGATCCACGAAAGAACCGGCAGGCCCAGAAAGACATGCCGTGGCAGCGCCTTGAAGGATGCGCTCATTTCGTGGCTGTTCACCCATTTGCCACTTGAAATCAGAAAGATGATGCCTCGATAAATGGTCATCGTGCCCAGTGTCACGACAATTGGCGGGATTGTCAGTTTCCACACCAGCACCCCGTTGATCATGCCCAGAACCGCGCCCAGCCCAGTGGCCACCAGCAGCGTCACGATCAGGGGCAAGTCGGGCGACAGGACGTTCAGCATCGCCACCACCATCCCGCAGAGCGCGAGATTGGCGGCGATGGACAGGTCAATGCACTTGGTCAGGATCACGATCATCTGGCCCACCGCGAGAATGATCAGCGGCGATGTGTCGTTAAAGACGTTGGCCAGATTGCGGGGGGCGATGAAGGCGGGAAAGCGGGTGGCAATCAGTGCCCCCAGCAGCAGGATCGCGCCAAACAAGATTGCCTCGCGCGAGGCAAGGAAGCGTCTGATCATCTGTCGTCTCCGATTCCTGCGGCGTACCGCACCAGAGTTTCCGGCGTCATCCGGTCGCCCGTCACCTCGGCCACGATCCGGCCTTCGCGCATGACGATTACACGGTCGGACATTCCGAGGACTTCGGGGATTTCAGAGCTGACCATGATGACGGCCAGCCCCTGTGCGGCCAATTCGGCCATGAATTCGTGCACAGCAGCCTTGGACCCAATGTCGATCCCCTTGGTCGGTTCATCCAGGATGATCACCTTGGGCCGGGTCGCCAGCCACTTGGCGATGACGACTTTTTGCTGGTTGCCGCCCGACAGGTTGCTAACCGGTTGGTCAAGGGATGCCGCCCGCAGGTCAAGCCGGGCAGTGTATTCGCGGGCCAGACTGAATTCTTCGGCCAGTCGCAGAAACCCGCTGCGCGAGGTGCGGTGCAGCGAGGGCAGGGTGACGTTCTGAAAAATCGGCAGCGCGGCAATCGCCCCCTGTTTGCCCCGATCCTCGGGCACGTAAACGATCCCGTTGGCCACCGCGTCGGCGGGCGAGCGGATTAGGCGAACTTTGCCATCGACACGGATCGTGCCCCCGGAGGGTCTGGTGGTGCCAAACAGTGCTTGCATCAATTCCGAACGACCCGCGCCGACGAGGCCATAAAACCCAAGGATCTCGCCGCTGCGAAGGCTGAAATCGATGTCGGCAAACTCGGTCGGATGGTCATAGCCGACGACCTGCAGGATTTCATCGCCTGGCGTCTTGGTGCGGGTCGGAAAAATGTGATCGACCGAGCGGCCCACCATCATCTGGACAAGGGCACTTTGGGTCACATCGGCTATTGCACCTTCGCCGACGAACTGCCCATCGCGAAAAACAGTATAGCGGTCGGCGATCTTGAATATCTCGTCAAACTTGTGGCTGATGAAAAGGATCGCCTTGCCTTGCGCCTTGAGTGTCGCAACCAGATCGTAAAGCTCGGTGATTTCCTTGTGTGACAGAGCGGCGGTCGGTTCGTCCATGATGACGACGCGGGCGTCGATCGACAGGGCGCGGGCGATCGCGACAAGGTGCTTCGAAGCGATGCCGAGATCGCGCAGGCGCGTGGCCGGATGAATTTCAGCCTCGATGGAGTCAAGTATTTCGCCCGCCTGCCGGTGCATCGCGGCGGTATCGATCAGGCCCAGCCGGGTCTTGGGGGCATGGCCCAGCCAGATGTTCTCGGCGACGGACAGTTCGTCGAACAAGACAGTTTCCTGATGGATCGCGGTAATGCCGGCGAGGGCGGCGGCCTGCGCCGTCGGAAAAATGACTGGCTGGCCGTCGACCCGGATCGCCCCACCGTCAGGCTGATAGATGCCGGTCAGGATCTTGACGACCGTGGACTTGCCCGCGCCGTTTTCGCCGACCAGCGCCGTGACGGTGCCGGGATACAGCGCAAGCGAGACTTCCGACAAGGCGCGGACCCCGGGAAACACCTTGGTCACATTGTCGAGCGCCAGAACGGGCATCATCTCTGCGGCCATGGGCTGCGGCGGCATGGGGTCAATCCAATGGGTTGGGGAAAAGGGCCCGGCGCTGCCGAAAGGGCGCGCCGGGCGATCGCACTGTGCGGATCAGAAGATCGACTTGAACTCGTCGATGTTGCTGGCATCATAGACGAAGGGATCCGCCATTGCCGCAGAGGTGGTTTCGTCAAGCGTGACTGACCCCATGCGGCCGATCGAAATGGTCGCGCCGGGTTCTGCCACGGCATTCCCCTTGGCCAGATTGTAGGCGATCATCGTGGCTGAATAGCCCAGATCGATCGGGTTCCAGATTGCAAAGGATTTGGACGAGCCGTTTTCGATGGCGCCGGCCATTTCAGACGGCAGACCCAGACCGGTGACGTTGATCTGACCGATCTTGCCGGCATCCGCCACCGCCTGCGCCGCTGCGACGATGCCAACCGATGTCGGCGCGATGATCGCATCAAGGTCGGGATAAGCCTGAATCAGCCCCTGCGTTTCGCGGTAGGACTTGTCGGCAAGGTCATCGCCGTAAACCGTCGCGACCACCTCGATCCCGGGGTAGTTGCCCATGACCTTGTTCATCTCTTCGATCCAGGTGTTCTGATTGGTCGACGTAGCGGTGGCCGACAAAACGGCGACCTGGCCGCCATCGGGCAGATTGTCGGCGGCCAGCTTGATGATCATGTTGCCGATCAGCGCGTTGGACGAGGGGTTCAGGTGCATCTGGCGGCCTTCGGGCGCGACGCCCGAATCCCACGAAATCACAGTGATCCCGCGTTCCATTGCTTTTTGCAGGGCAGGGGCCACGGCGTCGGGGTCATTGGCCGAAATGGCGATGGCGTCGACGCCTTGGGCGATCAGGCTGTTGATCACCTCGATCTGGCCTTCGGCGGTGGTGTCAGTCGGACCGGTATAGATGATGTCAACATCGCCCAGTTCGGCGGCCGCCTCTTCGGCGCCTTTGTTGGCGGCTTCAAAAAAGCCGATGCCCAGTGCCTTGACGACAAGCGCGATGCGCATGTTTTCGGCATGGGCCGCACTTCCGATGAATGCGGCAGCCACGGCTACCGTCGTCAGGATTTTCTTCATTACTCGCATGGTTTCCTCCCTGGATTAATCGAGTGTTTCAGGCGGCTCTCACGACGCCGCCTTTTCTGCCTGCACGGCCCCGCCAGGGGCCACGATCAAGGTCACGTCAGCCGCGTCCAGCATGGCCGCCGCCTTGTCCGAGATGCCGTCATCGGTGATCACTGTGTCGATGCGCGCCAAGGGGCACAGGACAAGGGATGACCGGTTGTTGAATTTCGAGCTGTCGACAAGCACGATCAGTTCGTCCGCCTGCCCGATCAGCTTTTGTTCGGCCTGGACCAGCAGGGGATCGCCCTCCATCAGTCCGATAGGGGCAAGTCCGTGCGCGCCCATGAACATCCGTTTGGCGTAGACGTTGCGCGTCACGTCATTGTCGAAGGGCGAGAGGATGATGTTCTGTTCGCGATAAATCGTCCCGCCAGACAGCGTGATCGTGTTCTTGGTGTGCTTCAACAGGTGTTCGGCGATCGGAAATGAGTTGGTAAAGACCTGAAGTCGCCGGCTGACCAGCGGATGCACCATCTGGAACGTGGTGGTGCCACCGTTGATGATGATGCTGTCGCCATCGACGCAGAGATCGACAGCGGCACGGGCGATGGCCTGTTTTTGCTTGATGTTGATCGTTTCGTTGACCGAGAATGGCCGGCCGGCCAGACCCACGAACTGCGGTGGGTTGATCGACTCGGCGCCACCGCGCACCCGGCGAAGCCGCTTTTGCATATGCAGTGTGGCGATGTCGCGGCGGATCGTCGCTTCGGAAGCGCCGGTCATGCTGCAAAGATCAATCACAGTCACCACAGGGTGCCCCTGGACAGCGGAAAGAATGACCCGATGGCGTTCTTTTTCGTGCATCTGATCCTCCCCAACTTTCGAAACGATGGAATCGATTCCCATTATTGTCAATCATTAAAAGTCATTTTCAATCATGCTGCAGTTGCAAACGATCAATAATGATTGTTTGTGATTGACATTTGGTCGCACGCGGATCAGCTTTGCGGCGACTGACCATGCTACCTTTGGGAGGATTCCGATGACGAAGACCGCGCCCGCGCGACTGCAGAACCTGTGGGATGACGCCAGAGCCAAGGCGATGAGCGAACCTGAAAAGCTGCTGTACCGCTCGAACCTTCTGGGGACGGACAAGCGGATCACCAACTACGGCGGTGGTAATACAAGCGCCAAGGTGATGCAGCCCGATCCGCTGAGTCAGGACATGGTCGAAGTCCTGTGGGTCAAGGGCTCGGGCGGTGATGTCGGCTCGATCAGGATGGACGGTTTCGCGACACTTTACATGGACAAGCTTCGTGCGATCAAAGGTCTCTACAAAGGGGTCGCGATGGAGGACGAGATGGTCGGGCTGCTATCGCATTGCACGTTCAACCTTAATGTCCGCGCCGCTTCGATCGATACGCCGCTGCATGCTTATGTGCCGCGCAAGCACGTCGATCACATGCACCCCGACGCGATCATCGCCATTGCGGCGTCGAAGAATTCGAAAGAGCTGACGCAGGAAATTTTCGGCGACGACATCGGCTGGCTGCCGTGGAAACGCCCCGGCTACGAACTGGGGCTCTGGCTGGAACAATTCTGCCGGGACAACCCGAATGCGAGGGGCGTCGTTCTTGAATCACATGGGCTTTTCACTTGGGACGACGACGCCAAGGCCTGCTACAACCTGACCTTGGAGATCATCCAGAAGGCGATGGACTGGTTCGCGGCCAGAACTGCCGGGCTGCCGGCCTTTGGCGGCGCCTTGCACGACAGTCTTGCGGCCGACAAACGCCGTGCCGTCGCCGCCCGCCTGATGCCCGCAATTCGCGGCCAGGTGTCGGGCAAGCAGCACATGGTCGGACATTTTGACGACAGCGCAACTGTGCTCGAGTTCGTGAACGCCCGGAAGATGGAGCCGCTGGCGGCACTGGGCACCTCTTGCCCCGACCACTTTCTGCGCACCAAGATCCGACCGCTTATCGTTGCGTTCGAGCCGGCGCAGAACAATCTGGACGCGGTAATGCAGGCCCTGCCGGCGCAGATCACCACCTATCGCGAAGGTTATGCGGCCTATTACGATCGCTGCAAACATGACGATTCACCGGCCATGCGCGACCCGAACGCAGTGGTCTATCTGGTCCCCGGTGTCGGAATGATCACGTTTGCCAAGGACCGCGCAACAGCACGCATTTCGGGCGAGTTCTATGTCAATGCGATCAACGTGATGCGCGGCGCCTCGGCGGTTTCAGAATACTGTGGCCTACCCGAACAGGAGGCGTTTGATATCGAATACTGGCTACTGGAAGAAGCAAAGTTGAGCCGGATGCCCAAACCAAGGTCACTCGCCGGACGGGTGGCACTGGTCACTGGCGGGGCAGGCGGGATCGGATCGGCCACTGCCGAACGTTATCTGGCCGAAGGCGCCTGCGTCATGCTGGCTGACATCGATGAAGGCGCGCTTGCGGCGACGGCGGAAGGGCTGGTCAAGCGTTTCGGCGCCGATGTGGTCCGCACGGTTTCGATGAACGTCATCGACGAGGCCGCGGTAATCGCCGCCTATGCTAAATGCGCCGTTGAATTCGGTGGCATCGACATTCTTGTCTCGAACGCCGGCATCGCCTCGTCGTCACCCATCGAAGAAACCAGTCTGGCCCTCTGGAACAAGAATATGGATATCCTGTCGACCGGTTATTTCCTTGTCAGCCGCGAGGCGTTCAAACTGATGCGTAGCCAGAACTTAGGCGGATCGTTGGTGTTTGTGGCGTCCAAGAACGGCCTTGCCGCGTCGCCGAATGCAGCCGCCTACTGCACGGCAAAGGCTGCTGAAATCCACCTTGCCCGCTGTCTGGCGCTTGAAGGAGCCGAAGCCGGGATCCGGGTGAATGTGGTAAATCCCGACGCAGTGCTGCGCGGTTCCAAGATCTGGTCGGGCGACTGGCTGACCCAGCGCGCCAGCACCTACAAGACCGACAAGGACGGGCTGGAGGAGATGTATCGCCAGCGCTCGTTGCTCAAACGGTCGGTCTATCCCGAAGACATTGCCGAGGCGGCCTATTACTTTGCCGCAGACCTTTCAGCGAAATCGACGGGAAACATCATCAACGTGGACGCCGGCAATGTGCAGGCGTTTACCCGGTAAGGGGGCCAACATGATATACGAACTCGCCAGGAACCGGTTTGCCGATTGGGGTGTGGATACCGAATCTGCGATCACGGCGCTTTTGACGATTCCGATATCGGTGCACTGCTGGCAGGGCGATGACGTGGGCGGTTTCGAACGGACATCCGGAACCTTGGGCGGCGGTATTCAGGCGACGGGCAACCATCCCGGCAAGGCGCGCAATCCGGACGAACTGCGCGCCGATCTGGATTATGCCTATTCGCGTATTCCGGGCAAACACCGTCTGAACCTGCACGCCTTTTATCTGGACACCGACGACACCCCGGACCGGGATCAGATCGAATTCCGGCACTTCGCACCTTGGGTGGATTGGGCCAGGGAAAAGGGCCTTGGCCTTGATTTCAACCCCACGTTTTTCGCCCATACCAACGCCGATGAGAATCTGACGCTGAGCCATCCTGACAAAGCTATCCGGGATTTCTGGATCGAACACGGGCTTCGCTGCCGCGAGATTTCAACCCGGATCGGCGAGGCTCTGGGCAGTCCTGTCGTCAACAATTTCTGGGTGCCGGACGGCTACAAGGATATTCCCGTCGACCGGATGGCTGCGCGGCGGCGGCTTGAAGGTTCGCTTGATACGATATTCGGGCCAAAGCACGACAAGGCGCACCTGCGGGACGCGGTCGAGTCCAAGCTTTTCGGTATCGGAGTCGAGGCCTGCACGGTAGGAAGCCATGAGTTCTATCTGGGCTACGCGATCCGCAATGACATCCTTCTTTGTCTTGACATGGGCCATTTCCACCCGACCGAAAGTGTTGCCGACAAACTGTCGGCCGTGGCGCTGTCGGTGAATGAAATGCTGCTGCATGTTTCACGTCCGATGCGTTGGGACAGCGATCATGTGATCCTGCAAAACGACGAAATTCTGGCAATGGCGCAAGAACTGGTTTTTGCCGACCTGCTCGAGCGAACCCATATCGGTCTTGATTTTTTTGATGCCACGATCAGCCGGACCGCTGCCTGGGTCATCGGCGTACGCAACATGCAAAAGGCGCTTCTGCGGGCGCTGCTGTTGCCGCAAAGCCGCCTGAAGGCCGTCGAGGCGGCGCGTGATTTTACGGCTCGGCTTGTCCTGACGGAAGAGGTGCGTGATCTGCCGTTTGCCGCGATCTGGCAGGAGGTCTGCAGGCGCCACGAGATCCCGACCGAACTGGCCTTGCTGGCCGATCTCGAAGCCTATCAGGCCAAAGTGGCGGGACGTTAGGTTTTCGACAGGTGTGAGGTGCGGATAATGGTAAAGATGTCCGGTTTCGCCAACCGGATGTCGACCTGGCGCGCCGATCCGAACCCCTCTGATCCTGGATAATCCTGCCGGCCAAGGCACCCAATTGCATGCAGCACGGGTTGAGCATGTTGCGCCGGTTCTCTACGACGTGACCAGGAAACTCGGCGGGCCAGTTCACCCCAATACCGGCATCCCGTTGACGGCGGAGCAATGACACAAAAGAACATACTTTTCATCATGTGCGACCAGTTGCGGTTCGATTATCTTGGCTGCACCGGGCATCCGCATATCCGCACCCCGCATATCGACGCGTTGGCAGCGCGGGGCGTCCGGTTTGACCGGGCCTATGTGCAGTCGCCGATCTGTGGGCCGTCGCGGATGTCGTTTTATACCGGGCGCTATGTGCGTTCGCACGGCAGCACTTGGAACAATTTTCCGTTACGCGTTGGCGAAATGACGCTGGGCGACCATCTGGAGCCACTGGGCCTGCGCACCGCGCTTTGCGGCAAGTCGCATATGGCTGCGGATATTGAAGGTTTGCAGCGGCTGGGCATTGACCCAGCGTCGGAAAATGGCCGTCGCATTGCGGAATGCGGGTTCGAGGTCTGGGACCGGCTTGACGGTCTGCATCCTCCCGGCAGCAGGGAGCCGTCGCATTACAACACGCACCTTAGGGCACAGGGCTATGACGGCGAAAGCCCCTGGCATGACTGGGCCAATGCTGCAGCGGGCGCCAACCGGGATATACTGTCGGGCTGGTTGATGGAAAATGCCGACAGACCGGCCCGCGTGCCTGAGGAGGATTCCGAGACACCCTACACCACAACCCGGGCAATGGCATTCATCGACGATGCGGGGACCGCACCCTGGTGTCTGCATCTGAGCTATATCAAGCCGCACTGGCCCTACATCGCGCCGCCGCCCTATCACAACATGTATGGCCCGGCCGACGTGATCGCGGTCAATCGTTCGGACGCCGAACGGGATAACCCGCATCCGGTCATGCAGGCCTATTTCCAGCACCGGTTCAGCCAGGTCTTTGCGCGTGACGAGGTGCGGGCGCGGGTCATCCCCGCCTACATGGGCCTGATCACCCAGATCGACGACCAGATTGGCCGGCTCATGGCATTCCTTGACGAAAAGCGGTTGCGGGAAAACACGCTGATCGTCTTCACCTCTGATCACGGCGATTATCTTGGGGATCATTGGCTGGGCGAAAAAGAGCTATTTCACGATGCCTCGGCGCGGATTCCGATGATCGTTGTGGACCCGACGCAAGCGGCTGATGCGACGCGCGGTCAGGTTTTGATGCAACTGGTAGAGGCGATCGACCTTGCCCCGACGTTCGTCGACTGGGCCGACGGCCCGGCCCGGCCGCATATCCTTGAAGGGCGGTCGCTGTTGCCTCTGATACGGGGAGATGCCCTTGTCTGGCGGCGCCATGTCTTTGGCGAATACGACTATTCAGCTCGTCGGGCGCGTCGGATGTTGAATCAGCCCATTGCCGATTGCCGGCTTGTGATGGTCTTTGACGGTCGCTGGAAGATGACCCATGCCGAAGGGTTCCGGCCGATGCTGTTCGACCTTGAACAGGACCCACAGGAATTGACCGACATTGGCACTGATCCGGATCAGGCCGTTACGATTCAACGGCTTACCGAGGCAATGAACACCTGGGCGCGTGGTCACCACAACCGGGTAACGGTCAGCGACGACACAATTGCGGCGCGTTCAGACGGGGAATTGCACCGCGGTTACATCATCGGCTTTTGGGACCAGGCAGAGCTTGCGGCGGCACGCAAAAAAGGTTTCAGCGGAAACTGATCTCGTTCCGCCTTGCGATCTGACCCGTGAAAGCCGCGATTGCCTTATTCATTGCGGTTCGAAATTGTTCTGAAAAATGATCGGCGCGCAGCGTTTGTGCGGCTCAAACGTTCGGGGCTGCCGGGTGCAATCTGAAGCGGTACCACTTTTTCCGACAGTTTTGCAGCATAGCCAAGATGTAATTTGGTTAGGGTTCATGCTGCTTGGTTCATCCGTATGGGTTCAAAGAATGCGCCGGTCGGGGCCTACTGTTCCCACCGGACCATGCCGGCCGACCTCATGCTGCGTCTGCCGAACGTGCCAGACGACCTGCTTGCCGGGCATCCCTTGCGCGGTATCACGGCGAGTTTCCTGCGGCACGAGGTTCATTTGCTGACGGCAGGGCAGACCGTCCCGATCCATGCTGCGGCTGGTGGCGTCGGTCAGATTCTGGCGCAGCGGCAAGATCTCGGGACCCCGATCCTGGCATGCCAGTCAGGTTTGGTTGCAGAGGGATAACGCGAGGCCGCAGACCGTGTGGGGTGCGGAACAGGTCCATGCTCCGGTCGCTTGGGCGGCAGACGGTAGACATCGTCGCGTCGACCCGCGCCGGCAATCGGTGTGTCGTTTGCGGTAGTTGGGTGCGGGGTGAGGTTCGATCAGCGTTCGGCGTCCTTAGTCCACCCTGATGTCATGGACGATTTTGCCGGCGAGGCAGGTCAAAAGCACCTGCGTCTGGCTGATCTGGTCTGTCGGACAGGTCAATATGTTGCGGTCAAGCAGGATGAAATCTGCGGCCTTTCCCAAGGTCAGCGATCCGGTGGTCGTGCCACGCCAAACGGCTGCGGCTGCGGCGGTCGTATAGCCGCGCAAGGATTCGGCGCGACTGATGCGTTGTTGCGGCAGGAAGGCGGGTGCCGGGTCTTCGCCCAGAAGCGGTTGTCGGGTCACGGCGGTTTCCATGATCGCAAAGGGGTTGAGAGTTGAAACGCCCCAGTCGGAAGACTGCGCCATTGTCGCCCCCGCATCGAGCAGAGAGCGGAAAGCGTAGATCCAGCGCGACCGTTCCGGGCCGACAACGGGAAGCGACATTTCGTCGATCGAAATCTCTTGCCGCGCCCAAAGCGGCTGCACGTTCGCCATGACTCCCAGATCGCGGAAACGGGAAATATCGGCCGGTTCGATGAACTGGATATGCGCGATCTGATGCAGCGAAGGCCATTCGCCATTGCTCGCACGTGCGGCCGCCATCCCGTCGAGGCCGGCCCGCGTCGCCAAGTCGCCGATGGCGTGCACGTGAATCTGGAACCGCGCGGCATCCAGCGCCGAAAAAAGGCTGGCGATGTGGTCCGGGGCGAACATCAAGGGGGCGTTGTCGCCCCGGTCGCTGTAGGGGGCGATCATCGCGGCGGTCCGGTTCTCGATCACCCCGTCGAGGAAAAACTTCGCAGAGTGCATGCGAAACAGGCCGTGACTCTGCGCCCGAAAACTATTGAGCCGTTCGACGACGGTCGCAGCGGTGTCGTGAGGGTGCACAAGGGCGGTGGACCCGACCCGGACGCTCAACGCCTCGGCCTCGGCCATCTGGCGATAGATGCGCACATACCGCTCTTCGACTTTGGCGTCAAGAACGCCGGTGACGCCGTGACGATTGGCAAGCTGCATGCCAAACCGCACGCCGGCGGCGAAATCGTCGTCGACGGGCGGTGGCATTCGCGCCTCGACCCACGGGTTCGCATTTTCGTAAAGATGACCGGTGGGGCTGCGAGCCGCGTCGCGGACGAACAGGCCATTGGCGGGGTCCGGCGTTTCGGCCCCGAGGCCAAGCGCTGCGATGGCGGCCGAGTTGATGCAGGCGTTGTGCCCGTCGGAGGCAACAATCAATGAGGGCCGGTCAGGCACGGCGCGATCCATCAGGTGCCGGTCAAGGTTGCCCGTATGTAACAGACCCGCATACCATCCGGTGCCATTGACCCAAGGACGCCGATGCGTCGCTGCAAACTTCTTGAGTGTTGCAACCAGCGCGTCGGGTTTTTTGACCTCGGTCAGGTCGGCGTTCAGCGCATAGTCATAACCGCTGTCCTGGAGATGGATATGGGTGTCCTGCAGACCGGGAAAAACCATGGGGCCTTTTGCGTCAATCTGGCTGGTTCGGCGCGAGGCCAGGGCGCGGATCTCATCCGTCGTCCCCAGTGCCACGATCCAGCCACCCGCCATGGCCATCGCATGGGCACGGGGCAGGGAAATGTCCTGCGTGCAGATGTTGCCATTGAAAACGATCAAGTCGGGCGTCATGAGGGTTTACGGCCCTTAATATGGGTCGGGCAGTGTTCGCCGCTTTCGAGGACCGGCAGCATCAGTGACCAGATTTTGATGTTGTGATCGACGAAGTCCTGACCCATCTGCTTTGCCGCCGTTTCGCGCCACATCGCGGTACCAGGCGTTGCGGCTTTCGGTGGAGGTGTCGACGAACCCGGCGGCGGTCATGGCGGCGGTATAGGAGGCCGCCGAGGCCATGCCGAAATCAAGCTCTTCTGCCGCGACATAGGCCTTCATGGCGTCGGATGGGGTATCGTCGTGGCTGATCAGCCAATCGGACGCGATGAACCAACCGCCGGGGCGCAGGATCCGAAAGATATCCCGCATCAGTGCTGCCTTGTCCGGGATATGGACGATGCTGTCTTTGGAAAAAACCACGTCAAAGCTGGCCGGGGCAAAGGGCAGGGGGCCGGGGGCGGCCTTGATCAGGCCAATCCGGTCGTCGAAACCAGCCTTGCAAACCAAGTCGCGCGCGTGGGAAATCACGGTGTCCTCGACATCGAGGCCGGTCAGATAGCCGGCGCCGTGGTCGCGCACCAACGTGATGTCGATACCGCCTACGCCGCAGCCGATATCGAGTATGCAATTGCCTGCAATATCGGCACCTTTCAGCAAACGTCGCACCTCGTCCGGCCCACCAGGAGACAGGAACCCCAAGCCCCAGATGGATTCAAGAAAGCCGATCAGGCGGGTGTGGTAAAGTTCGTCGGTCATGCCTCGATTCCTTTCAGATGCTGGGCCTCGAGGCCGGGCCAGTCATCTGCCGGCACGATGTAGGCCGATTGCTCGAGCGCACCTGTCCAGGCATAGAGGCAGAGGAAAGGCACCGGCCCGACCTTGGTCATATGGGCCATGTGGGGGTCGTTCCAGACGAGCTCGTGCGCCGGTTTGACCAGCAGCGGCATGGTCGGGCCAAAGCGCCAACCGTGCGGCCCGGTGAGGGGCGCGTAAAGCTCTGGCGCGGCATGGGCGTGATCGCGGTAAAGGATGTGCGGGGCGATCAGAAAGAAACCAAGCTCATAACCCTGGGCCGCGATCGGGCTACCCTGGCCGATCAGAGCCGCAAACACTTGGTTCTGTAGAAAATCCGGGCCGATCAGGTCGGTGTCGTTGTCGTCGTTGGTGATCCAGTGCAGCAGGTCTTGCGCCGTGGCTATGGCTTGGGCCAAGGCTGGTTCGTCTGGTACGAGGGCGGCGAGGGCGGCGGGCAGGTGCAAGTCGACAAGGCTGTTGGTGCGGGGTCTGGTGTTAATGGGGTCCAAACGATGGCGATACAGGCCTGCGAGGACTTCGGCGATGCCGGGCCCGTCGCGTCGCGCCAGATAACTGGCGGCGTGGTCGATCAGGTTGCGAATGCGTTGTCATTGGGTGACTGCGGGAAGGTCGGGCATCGCGATTCCGTCGGCGGCGAGCCGGGGAACGGGGTCGACGCCATCATGGGCGGAACAGATCCTGTAGATTTCGAGCGCGCGCGGGCTCAATCGGCCAAGGGCGAACAGGGCCATGGCAGCTCCATAGCGGATACGGCCCGAACCGGGTTCGCCCAAAGGGGTTTGCAACATCCGGTATTCGTGTGTCCAATCCATTGCCAAGGGGTTCAAGTATTTTCGCGATAGGCCAGCTGCGCGTCGCGGTCACGGCGCCTTTGGGCGCGTGTCAGGATGATGCCGGCCACTGTCACGCCAAAGGCGACGATACAGACTATGATGGTCGCCAGCGCGTTGATGTCGGGGGTGACGCCGAACTTGACCTTGGACCAGATCAGGATTGGCAGGGTCGTGTTGCCGGGGCTGGTGACGAAGCTGGATATCACCACATCATCAAGCGAAATCGTAAAGGCCAGCAGCCAGCCCGCGGCGATGGCGGGAAAGATGATCGGCAAGGTGATGTCTTTCATCACTTGCCAGGGGCGCGCACCAAGGTCGATGGCGGCCTCTTCGGCGTCGATGTCGGTCTCGGACAGCCGGGTGCGGACAATGGTGGTGACATAGACCGCGGCAAAGGTGATGTGCGTCAGCGTGATCGTGGTGAACCCGCGTTGTCCGGGCCAGCCGATGTAGTGTGGCATAAGGATGAATAGCATGAGTGTCGCGATGCCGGTGATCACGTCGGGCATGACCAGCGGCGCGTTGACCAGCCCGGAAGACAGTGTTCGCCCGCGAAAACGCCGGAATCTGGCCAGGGCGATTCCGGCCATGGTGCCCAGGATCGTCGCCAAGGTAGCGCTGACGAAGGCCATCTGAAGCGAAAGTCCGGCGGCCCCAAGAACCTGTTTGTTGGCGATAAGCGCCGTATACCAACGTGTTGAAAAGCCGCCCCAAACCGTCGCCAGCCGCGAGTCGTTGAACGAATAGACAATCATCGAAACGATCGGGATGTAAAAGAAGGCGAGGCCGAATACCAGCATGGTGAACAGAAAGGTTGAACGGCGTTTCATGATGTCTCACTGTCCGGTTTGCTTGCCTTGTCGGCGCTCCTCCCTTCGAAGTGGGCATAGGCCATCATTGGCGCGACCAGAAGCAACAGCAGCGCGACCGCCACCGCAGAGGCCATCGGCCAGTCCCGCGCGCTGGTAAATTCATCCGAGATGACGCGCCCGATCATTGGCCGCCCGGCGTCACCGACAAGCGTGGGAATGATCAGTTCGCCAGAGGCCGGAATAAAGACCAGAAGCCCGCCAGCGATGATGCCCGGCAACGACGGCGGTAGAGGCGCCCGCGCAATTGCGTTCTGGAGGGGCCAAGCGGGATGTCCTGATGGCACTGCGCACCCTCGGGCGTAACCGCAAAAACCCCGCTGGGGAAAATGCCGAAATAGGTCTATGCCTTGCGCAGACTTGGCGGTAGCCAATCCTGTTCAGGCGCATGTTTTACATCGTGTCGCACCGACCAGAGCTGTCCCGGTCGGTCGCCGAATACCGCATGGGACCGAGACAATCCCGCAGCATAAAAACTGTCGACGTAGCTGCGGCCGTAAAGCTCTTGCAGGGCCGGGTGGGCCATGGCGACGTGATACCCTTCGTTGTCGACGTCGCGGACTGACTTCCAGTTGACTTCGATCTTGGTTTCCCAGCTTGCAGCGGTGGTTGATACCGGCAAGAGTTCTTCGGTGCGGTAATGTGCAATTTCGGTATCGAACGGTTGCATCATTTCGGCGACCGAAGGTTGCGGGCCGGTGGCGAAACGCAGGAAGACAAAGCCGCGCCACACCTCCATCTCGACCGGTTTGAGGCTGAATTTCGATGGATCGATGTCGCCAAATGTTTCTGGTCGTGCCGGGCCACGCAGGGTGCCATCTACGTTGTAGACCCAGCCGTGGAACGGGCAGACGAGTGCGCCACGACAGTTGCCGCCGTCGCCTTCCAGCAGGCGCGCGCCGCGGTGGCGGCAGAGATTGTGGAAGGCACGCAGTTCGCCGTCATGACCGCGCATCACCACCGCGCGTTCGGTTAGAAGATCGAAAGTCAGCCAATCGCCCGGTCCGGCGATATCGCTGAAATGGCCCGCGATCTGCCAATGGGTCAGAAAGATCTCTGACATCTCAAGATCAAAAAGCGCCGGTGAATGATAGGTTCAGGCGGGCAGTCCGCTCCGGTCCCAGTTTTCGGGGACTTTGATGGGCTTGTTCATGGCGTCTCCGTTTCTATTTGTCCGGCGGTCCGGTCGAGCACCCACTTGTGGAATTGGTGCACATCGAATTCCTGCGGCATCAAGGTGCCGCAGGTGTAGGCGGGCGAGCGCAGACCACGCTGGTTCATTTCGTAGGTCGCCGCGTCCTGTTCCATCACGGTCCTGGCAAAGCCGGTGACGTGGGCGAGGTCGAAATCGGGCCGGGCCAGCGTATCGGGATGGAACAGCCATTCGGCCGTCAAAATCGTTTCGTCGGGACTGACGGCGTGCAGGCCGACGATACGGATATAGTCGACGTGCGCGACCACGAAAGCAGACGGATAAAGTGTGACAAAGCGATGACCTTCGGCGGATTCCGCGGGCGTCAGATCGGGGAACACCGGGCCACAAGGCTGACCTGACATGGTCCAGCTTTGGGCCCCGCTGGCCAGGTTACGGGTGCTCGGGTCAAGCGGTGTCTGGCTTTCGGCGGCAGACATGATGCCCTTGGCGTAAATCGGCACGCGGGCCGAAAGTTCGGGGTGGATGCCTGGACAGTGCAGGCATTCGTTGTAATTCTCCCAAAAAACCTTCCAGTTGCAGGCGAGTTGGCGTTTTGTCCGGTGTCCCAAGACAAGGCTGTCCATCGGCCAACTGTCGAGCGCGCCGATACCGGCGTCAGGGAGAAATGGGGGCGGGTTGGTGGCAAGGCTGAGGAAGACCATGCCTTTCCAGACCTGGGTCGCAACGGGCATGAGGCCGTGCGCCGTTCCATCAAAATCGGCTGTGGGGGTTCCGAAGGCGGTGGAAAGAAGCCGCCCATCAGCGCTCGCGTAGCTCCAACCGTGATAGGGGCAACTGATCCGTTTGCCGACTTCTGTCTGATCGGCGCTGCACAGTTCGGTCCCGCGGTGACGGCATACATTATGGTAGGCGACGATGCCGACATCCTGCCGCAAGACCAGAACGGACCGGCCTGCGATCGTCAGGCGGTGCGCGGTTCCGGGATGGAAAATGTCGATCCGACCCACATAGACCCATTCACGCGCCCAGATTGCCGCTTGTTCGCGAGCGAACCAGTTGGCGCCGACATAGGCTGCGCGGGGCAGGGTCGGGGGGCAGTGGGCAAGAAGTGGATTTTGGGTCATCAAAACGCCCGCGGTGGCGTCGCGCGGCGGCGCGGTGTCGCATAAAAGGGGCGATCCACGACGCGCGCCTGCAGCATCAGCCTGGCGTATTGCAGTTCGCGCCGGGCGTAGACTTCGACCCGAAGATCGTCCTGACGGGCGCCGCGCCGGACCTGTGCCAGCGCGACGGAACGTTTGGTAACGGGCGACCATGCGGCGGAGGTGACAAATCCCACTTCGGTCCTACCACGGTGATAGATCAGCGACCCTTCCGCCGAGACGTTGCTGTCGATATCCAGCCCGACAAGCTGCCAGTCCGAGGTTTTGCCGTCGCGTTCGGCCAGCAGCGCCCGCCGTCCGTTGAAATGCCCCTTGTCCCAATCGATCAGCCAGTCGAGGCCCAATTCGAAGGGCGAGCGGACACGGTCTTCGCGCAGTGCCTGTTCGGCCGGAACAAAGTCGATATTGGCGACGATGAACCCGGCTTCGAAGCGCGCAAGGTCCAGTGCCTCGGTTCCGACCGGGCGGATACCCCAGGGCGCACCCGCCGTCATCAACCTGTCCCACAGGGTGACGGCGTGCGCGGGGTCGATCCAAAGTTCATAGCCAAGGTCGCCGGTAAACCCGGTGCGCGAAATCGCCAGTTTGGCGTCTTCAAAGGTGGTTTCGATCATGCGGTACGGTTTTAGGGTGTCGACGTCGCAGCCCATCTCGCGCAGGACGGATGCCGTGCAAGGGCCCTGCAATGAAAGCGCCGCAATCTCGGTTGTGACGTCGGCGACGGCCACGTCAAAGCCTTGTGCTGCGTCCAGTAGCCAAGGCAGATGACGCTCCTGACAGCAGAGCAGGAAGGTGCCATCGGGCCAATGAAACAGCGTGCCGTCGTCAAGCACCTTGCCCGCGTCGTCGCACCAGACGGTGTATTGGACTGCGCCCGGTGCCAGTTTGGCGACGACACGCACGGTCAAACGGCCGAGATAGGCGACGGCCCCTGGCCCCGCGATCCGGTATTAGACCATCGGGCAGAGGTCGTAGAGCGAGGCGGTATTGCGGATCGCGGTATATTCCATTTCGGCGTCTTCAAGAGCCAGCGCGGTGGTGTAACCGCCCCATGCACCCCAAGCATTCAGGACGTTGACCGCAGCGATCCGGTCATGGAAGGGCGTCTGCAAAAGCGGGGTCTTGAAGAGTTCGGTCATGGTCCGCCCACCTTGAGGATTTCACCTGCCGCGTTCCAGCCCGAGGCCCCGGATATGCCACCACCGGGGTGGGGTCCGGCGCCACCCAGCCAGAGCCCGGGAATGGGGGTTGCATATTGCGCGATGCCGATCGCCGGGCGCAGAAACAGCATCTGTTCGACCGAAAGTTCAGCGTGGTGCCAGTTGCCGTCCGGAAGGCGGTAGCGGTCAGCGATGTCGTAAGGCATCAGGAGTTCGGCGTGCACGATCAGGGCGCGCAGTCCCGGGGCGTGGTCTTCGAGGACGGACAGCGTGTTTTCGAGCATGGCCGCGCGGGCCGCGTCGCGGTCGGCGGGGTCGTGCGGCGCGAATTGTACGATGGCAGAAACAACGTGATGGCCTGTGGAGGCAAGGCCGGTGTCATACAGGCTGGGAAAGATCAGTTCCATCACCGGGCGATCCGGCACATTGCCATACTTGACGGCGTTAAAAGCGGTCTCGATCGCGTTGATCGAGCCGGCGATGACCAGACGTTGCCGCAGGTCCGCACCGCCAAAGTCGGGCAGTCCGGTGAGAGCCAGGTGCAGCTTGGACGCGCCGCCGCGTGAGCGGATGGCACGCGCGCGTCGCAGAACACCGGTATCGAGATGCGCCGGGCCGACCAAATTCTCGAGTGTGATGCCGGGATGGATGGCCGACAGGACGCAGTTCGCCGTGATTTCCTCACCGTCTTCTAGCGCGACGCCGGTGGCACGGTCATTGGCGACAATGACCTGCGCGACCGGGGCGGACCTGCAAAGTGACACGCCAGCAGCTTCGGCGGCGTTCGTCATGGCGCAGGCGACAGTCGTCATACCGCCAACCGGGTAGGCCGGGAGGCCGCCGCTGAGACGGTTCAGAAGAAGGATCAACGAGTTGGGCGAGCGCGGGCCGAGCCAGGTGCCAAGTGTGGTATCGAATGCCAACAGCCCGCGCAGCCTGTCGTCATGCAGGTTGTCCTCGAGCACGTCGGCGACATTGATCAGGATCTTCCGCAGAAATTCGCGAAAGTCGGCGGTGCCAAGGCGGCGCAGGCTCAGCCCGAGCTTTGCCAGTCCGAACGTGTTATTGCCCGCTTTTCTTGCAAGGCGTGGCGGGGTCATCTCGCGAAACGGCGCAAGCTTGGTGGCAAAGCGCATCAGGCGGGCATGCAAGTCGGCCCAGGCGGCGGCATCCGGGCTGTTGGTCGCCGCGCCGTCAAGGGTCACGTGCTGGCCATCGACAGCCAGTCCGATGCTGGCAAGAGGTGTGGTTCGCATCCCGTGGTCCGCAAGCTTCAGCGCGTCGGTCACCCGCGGGTCAAGGTGGGTCAGCAGATGCGCGAGACCGGGAGTTTTGAAGCCGGGCGCAAACTCCCACCCCGCCGCCGCGCCGCCGGTCTGCGACGC